>NZ_RZTA01000308.1:0-331 GCF_004023115.1 Mesorhizobium sp. M6A.T.Cr.TU.017.01.1.1 | reverse complement strand
GAATGCGCCCGTCATTTTACGAGGGCCTCAATGGCTCCCTTGATATAACTAGGGACGACAAAGTCCTCACCGGCGACGATCCGCTCAGCGACGAGCTGCCCGAAATCGCCCTTTCGGCGGGTCTTGAAGAGTGCTTGAATTGCTGCCGCTTGGTCGTCCTCTTTTTTTGCGACAGCCGCATCCCATGCCGCCTCAGACATTTTATGAAGCTCCAGAAAGGCCTTTTTCATCAACGGCGCGTTGCCGGCACGAACAAGTTCCGTCTCAAGCGAATAGGTATTTATGAACGTGTCGCAAAGCCCTTCTGCTCCAAGGGCTTTGAGTGTTGCGC
>NZ_RZTA01000307.1:0-412 GCF_004023115.1 Mesorhizobium sp. M6A.T.Cr.TU.017.01.1.1 | reverse complement strand
CAGGCGAGGGCTGTGGCCGTCATTACCGACGCCTCGAGTGCCTGCATGCTCGCGCTCGATCCGTCCGCGTCGCAGGCGGTGCTGTTTTCCGGCAGCACCAGCGTCAAGCTCAGCGGCTGCTCGGTCATGTCCAATTCGATCGCCTCGGATGCCATCAAGCTTCAGGGCGCGGCCAGTCTGCGGGCCGATTGCCTGATATCGGCGGGCGGTGTCTCTCTCAGCAATCCCGTCACCACCGTCTGCGCGGCCCCGATCGCCCAGGCACTGCCCGCCGGCGATCCCTTTGTCGACCTGCCGGCCCCGGTGGCCGCGACCCCCTGCCTGAACGACAACAAGGCGACGCTCGGTCCAGGCACCTATTGCAGCGGCATGAACCTGAAGGGCAACGTCACGCTTTCGCCCGGCGTTTATG
>NZ_RZTA01000306.1:0-413 GCF_004023115.1 Mesorhizobium sp. M6A.T.Cr.TU.017.01.1.1 | reverse complement strand
GCTGGCGGTCATGGTCGGCGACCCCTCGGCCCTGCCGGTCGGTTATGCGCAGGCCGCACTCAGACAGCTGGAAAAGACCGGCAATCGCGACGCGCTCACTGCGATGGCCGAAAGCCTGTTCCCGGACGGCACGCAGGGTTTCGATCTCGCGGGCGCGCTTGGCGAACTCGCCGTCCCGACGCGGCTCATCTGGGGCAGGCTCGATCGCGTCATCCCGGTCGCCCATGCGGCCCGCGCGCCGGGCTTCACTGCCGTTCATCTTCTCGATGGCGTTGGCCATGTACCGCAGATCGAGGCACCGGCGCTCACCGCCCGGCTCATCGCCGATACGGTGCGAAGTGCCGGCTGAGCCGGCAAGACCATCACGCCCGCGTCAAGGGCGCCACGACAGAATGTCAGAAGGAGTGCCGATA
>NZ_RZTA01000305.1:0-353 GCF_004023115.1 Mesorhizobium sp. M6A.T.Cr.TU.017.01.1.1 | reverse complement strand
GCCTTGGCTGGGTTGCGAGGTCGCAGCATGGCGCAAGAGGGGCGGGAGGATTGTGCGGAAAACCGCAGCTGTTGTGCGGGATGCCGCTGGCTAATCGGTTGCGTCGCGATCCTTCGCGCCCCCCTCTGCCCTGCCCGGCATCTCCCCCTCAAGGGGGAGATTGGCATTTTCGATGCCGCCGTTCTTTTCTTCAACATCTGAGATTGGCGAAAGCAGAGATGCAGTCCGATCTCCCCCCTTGAGGGGGAGATGTCCGGCAGGACAGAGGGGGGCGCTGTCCCGCCAACATCTCACCGCGTCAGCGAGCGCCAAGCCTAATGCCGTCGCGCCAGCTTCGGCGGATGGCCATGCTC
>NZ_RZTA01000030.1:25990-60555 GCF_004023115.1 Mesorhizobium sp. M6A.T.Cr.TU.017.01.1.1 | reverse complement strand
CGCCTGTGCGATGGCGCGGATGTGGTCCGGCGTCGAGCCGCAACAGCCGCCGACGATGTTGACCAATCCGTCGCGCGCGAAATCCTCGATCTGCGCGGCCATGAATTCCGGGCTCTCGTCATAACGGCCGAATTCATTGGGCAGGCCGGCATTGGGATAGGCACAGACAAAGGTGTCGGCGACGCCTGATATTTCGTCCAGATGGGCGCGCATGGCTTTGGCGCCCAGCGCGCAATTGAGGCCTATCGTGAACGGGTTGGCGTGACGGACCGAATGCCAGAAAGCCGTCGGCGTCTGGCCGGACAGCGTGCGGCCGGACAGGTCGGTGATCGTGCCGGAGATCATGACCGGCAGATGCACGTCCTTCTCGATGAAAATCTCGTTGCAGGCGAAGATCGCCGCCTTGGCGTTCAGCGTATCAAAAATGGTCTCGATCAGGATGATGTCGGCGCCGCCGTCGATGAGACCGCGCAGCTGCTCGCCATAGGCGAGGCGCAATTCGTCGAAGGTCACGGCGCGGTAGCCGGGATTGTTGACATCCGGCGACATCGAGGCGGTGCGGTTGGTCGGTCCCAGCGCACCGGCGACGAAGCGACGCTTGCCGTCTTCCTGCTGCGCCCGCACCGCGGCCCTGCGTACCAGCCGTGCACCGTCGCGGTTCAGCGCATAGACCGCGTCCTCCATGCCGTAATCCGCCTGGGCGATGGCGGTCGAGGAGAAGGTGTTGGTCTCGAGGATATCCGCGCCTGATATGGCGTATTGATAGTGAATCTTCTCGATCGCTTGGGGCTGCGTCAGGATCAGCAGATCGTTGTTGCCCTGCTGATGGCATGCGCACTCCGCGAATTTGTCGCCACGGAAGTGGTTCTCGTCGAAGCCGAGGCCCTGGATCTGCGTGCCCATGGCGCCGTCGAGGATGAGGATGCGTTCGCGCGCCGCCGCCGTCAGTGCTGCAAGCACTTCCGAACCGTCGGGCTTGGCCGCGACGGGGCCGAATAAATCATCCAACGATGATGGGTTTTGCGACATATTTCGTCCTCGGGGCGACAGTCGCGCCTAAGTCACATAAAGACATCTTTATGTCAATATACGCTATTCGGCTGCTGCTGTCACCCCTGTCGCTAGGGGTACTGCCTGCCGGCGCTACACCGCCGCCTAACCCGCCTTCGCCACCACTGCCGCTCTTAGCAGCATGCCGAACAGGTCGCGTGGCTCGTCCGGGTCGGCCAGCATGTCGAGTTCCTGGTAGAGGCCGGTTAATCGCAGCTGGTCCCTGACATAGCGCAGCGCCGAGAAATCCTCGATGGCGAAGCCGACCGAATCGAACAGCGTGATCTGGGCCGGGTCGCGCCGGCCTTGTACGACGCCGGTGATGACCTGCCACAGCTCGGTCACGGGATGGTCCGGAGCAAGCTGCTGGATCTCGCCCTCGATGCGGGTCTGCGGCGGGTATTCGACGAAGATGTCGGAGCGCAGCAGGATATCGCGATGCAGTTCAGTCTTCCCCGGACAATCGCCGCCAACCGCATTGATGTGCACGCCCGAGCCGACCATGTTGTCGGTGAGGATGGTGGCGTACTGCTTGTCGGCGGTGACGGTAGTGATGATCTCAGCCCCCTCGACGGCCTCTTCGGTAGAGCGGCAGGCGACCATTTCGAAGCCAAAACCATCGAGATTGCGGATGCACTTTTCCGTCGCCGAGCGGTCGATGTCGAAGAAGCGCAGCTTGCGCACACCCAGCAAGGCCTTGAAGGCCAGGGCCTGGAATTCCGCCTGGGCGCCATTGCCAATCAGCGCCATGCAGCCAGCGCCGGGTGGCGCCAGATGCTTGGCCGCGAGCGCCGACATCGCCGCGGTGCGCAGCGCGGTCAGGATGGTCATTTCCGACAGCAGCACGGGGTAGCCATTGTGGACGTCGGCCAGCATCCCGAAGGCGGTCACGGTCTGGCGGCCCTCGCGCATGTTCTTGGGATGGCCGTTGACATATTTGAAGCCATAGACCTCGCCGTCGCTGGTCGGCATCAGCTCGATGACGCCCTCGGCGCTGTGCGAGGCGACGCGCGGCGACTTGTCGAAGGCTTCCCAGCGGCGGAAATCATCCTCGATGTAGAAGGCGAGCTCGGTGAGGAAACGCTCGACCCCGATCTTCAGCACCAGCTTCATCATGTGGTCGACGCTGACGAAAGGGACGATGTTGAGATTGGGGATCATTTTTGTCCTTGCCCGCATTGCTGCGACGGTCAGTCCTTGCGATGCGCGTTGTGCGCCTTCATCATCGTCGCCAGTGCCGGATCGCTCCGCTCCAGCGTGCCGATCGCGGCATTGGTGTCGTAGAGCCGCTCGTCCTGCCCCATCTTGAACTTGGCCTCGAGCCGTTCGATCGGCAGGTCGAAGCCAAGGATGTGCGGTATGCGCCGCTCCATGCCGCCCGGCCCGAGCTCGCGCATGCGCCAGCGGTCGGCGCGGCCCTTTTCCAGCACGTCGACAAGCCGCAAGAGGTGCCGGGCGGTGGCGTGATCGTCGAGTGGCGCCGGCCGGCCGTGGCAATGGACGACGGCGAAGTTCCAGGTCGGCGCGCTGTCGCGCACCGGGTTGCGCGGATACCAGGACGGCGAGATATAGCCATGCGGCCCGTGGAAGATTGCGATCGTCTCCCGGCCCTCCGCAATCAACGCGCTGTGCGGGTTCTGCCGGGCCAGATGCGACACCAGCGTGCCGTTCGCTCCCCGCTTTCGGTCGAGCACGATAGGCAGATGCGAGGCGACGAGTCCCTCCGGCCCTGACGTCACCACCGTGGCGAAGGCCGCCGCCTCGATCAGGCCGAAGACGTCGTCCTGCGAGAGCGGCGCGAATTCGGGCTTGGTGTACATTATGGGGCTAGTTCCTCGACATGAGTGATCTTGACAGTCGCTGCCGTGCTGGCCATCTCCAACGTTCGGGATTGGCCGAGGCTTCTCCAACTTCGTCATCCCTGGGCGAAGCAGGAGCGGAGCTCCGTCGCGGAGACCCTGGGATCCATGCCGTAATCTTGGCCGAAGGGCGCCGCGGAGCAGAATTCTGCACCGTAGCAGCGCTCTGAAGTCGCGGCATGGATCCTGGGGTCTGCGCCGCGTCGCTTCGCTCCTTGCTCCGCCCCAGGATGACGAAGCGATGGGTGTTTTCAGCCAATCTCCAAGGCTTGCGATCTGCCAACGTAAGCACTATCCGACCTTTCAGAACTTTTGCACTAAGGAACTAGCTTCTCTGCACGCGAACCGCCGGGATCAGGCCTTGCGGCCGCACCAGCAGCACGGCGATGACGCCGGAGAGCACGATGGCGTCGCGATAAGGTGCGACCGCTGCCGGCAGCGTCGCCTGCAGCAGCACTTCGATGATGCCGAGCAGGAAGCCGCCGGCGACCGCGCCCGGCAGGCTGCCCAGCCCACCGACGACCGCGGCGATGAAGGCCTTCAGCACCGGGGTGAACCCCATCAGCGGATCGACGGAAGCGCGCTGCGCCACCCACAGCATCGCCGCCAGCCCGGCCAGCAGGCCGGAGAGCAGGAAGGCGGTGGCGATGATGCGGCTGGCCGGGATGCCCATCAGCCGGACGACATTGAAATCCTCGGCCGCGGCGCGCATCGCCGTGCCGGTCACGGTGCGGCGCAGGAAGAGTTCCAGCGCAATCAGGGCCAATGCCGAGACGACGATGGAGATGCTCGGGCCGACGCCGATGGTGAAATCGCCGAACGAGAAGGCGCCGGTCATCCAGCTGGGCATGGCGACGGCCTGCGGCCGGGCCGAGATGCCGTTCTGGAAGACGACCTTCAGCAGGCTCGAAACGGCGAAGCTGGTCAGAAGCAGGCTGGTGACGCTGGCGCCGCGCATCGGCCGGAAGGCGACGCGTTCCATGGCAACTGCCGCGAGCGCGCCGCAGGACACGGCGACGAGCACCGCCGCCGGAAACGGCAGACCGAAAACCAGCGCGGCAAGCAAGGCATAGCCCGACAGTGTCATCAGCTCGCCATGGGCGAAGTTGATCAGGCCGACGATGGAAAAGACGATCGCCAGCCCCAGTGCCAGCAGCGCATAGACGCCGCCGAGGCTCACCGCATTGATGATCTGCTGCGCGATCATGGTTCAGGCTCCGAGATAGGCTTGGCGGACAAGGTCCGAGGTGGCGAGCTCCTTCGCGGTGCCCGACAGCACCACCTCGCCATTGGCGAGCACGATGGCGCGGTCGGCGATCTCCAGCGCCAGCGCCACGTTCTGCTCGACCAGAAGGATGGTCAGGCCGTTGCGGCGCAATTCGGCGATCAGGTCGAAGACGGTGTCGATCAGCTGCGGGGCAAGGCCAAGCGACGGCTCATCGAGCAGCACCATGCGCGGTTTGCCCATCAATGCGCGGGCGATGGCCAGCATCTGCTGCTCGCCGCCGGAGAGATTGCCGCCCTTGACGCGATGGTAGCGCCGCAGGATCGGAAACAGCTCGAGCATCTCCTCTTCGCGCGCCCTCGCCTCCACCGCCGGCAGGTGCATCGCGCCGCCGAGACGCAGATTGTCGGCCACGGTCAGGCCAGCGAAGATGCGCCGGCCTTCCGGCACCAGCGACACACCCTTGCGGGCGATCGCCTCCGGCGCCAGGCCGGTGATGTCGACGCCGTCGAAGATCACTTTCCCCGATACGACAGGCACCAGCCCGGCGATGGCGCCGAGCGTCGAGCTCTTGCCGGCGCCATTGGCGCCGACCAGCGCGATGATCTCGCCACTGTCGACGGCAAGATCGACGCGGCGCACCGCCTCGACCTCGCCGTAGCGTATTTTCAGGGCTTCGACGCTCAGCATGATGTCACGGCGCCGGCACGTCGGCGGCGTCGGGGATCATGGTCTGGATGTGCTTGCCCTCGCCGCTCTCATAGCGCATCAGCGCCACAGGCCTCAGCGGCATGCGGTCGGTGCCGGCATAGGTGATCTTGCCGGTGATGCCGTCAAAGTCCTTGAGGCCGGCGATGGCATCGCGGATCGCCTTGGGATCATCGGAGCCGGCCGTCTTGACCGCCTGGTCGAGGATCAGCCCGATCTCGTAGCCATTCACCTCATACGTCGATTCCGGCGCGTGGCCGGCATATTTGGCGAAGGCGGCGTTGAAGGCCTCCAGCTTGCTGCCCGGCTCGGCATAGCCGGCCGCCGTGTAGACGACGCCGTCGACCAGCTTGCCCAATCCCTTGATGGTCGGTGTGCCGATGGCATCGGCGCCATAGACCGGAATGGTGACGCCGGCGCCGCGCAATTGCTGGATGAAGGCCGGGAAATCAGGCTCGTAGGCGGCCGTCATGATCAGGTCCGGCTGGTCGGCGAGGCTCTTGATGTTGGTGATCTCGGCAGAAAAGTCCGGCTGGCCCATGGTGAAAGTACCGCGGCCGACGACAGCGCCGCCCTTCTTTTCAAACACCTTGCCGAAATATTCGGGCAGGTTGGCGGTGTAGGTGGAATCCGGCGACGTCAAGAGAAAGACCTTCTTCTTGCCTTCGGCGACGGCGAAGTCGGCGACTGCGGTCGCCTGCACATTGTCGGCCGGATAGGTGCCGAACATGACGTCGCCGACCGCGGCGGTGAGCACCGGGGCGGAGCCGCACAGCGTCAATGTCGGAATGCCGAGCGGCTGGGTGAGCTGGCCGGCCGAGATCGAGGGGTCGGCGTCACACGGCGTGATCATGATCTTGGCGCCGGCGTCGATCAGTTCCTGCGCGACGGTGGCGGTCTGCGCCGTGTCGGAGCGGGTGTCCTTGATGATTAGCTTGACGGTGTATTTGCCTGCGAGACCGCCCTTGGCGTTGAGTTCGTCGAGCGCCATGCGCAGACCGGCAAGTGCCGGCTGGTCGTAGGGAGCAAGGCCGCCGGTCTGCGCGGTCGCGGCGCCAATGATGATCTCCTCGGCGGAAGCCGTGGAAACGATGGCGACGGTCGTGCCGAACACCGCTGCATAGAGGGCGGCGCGTTGAAGGCGATAAAGCTTTGGCATGTCGGTTCTCCTTCTGGATTTGTTATCGTTGGCTATGCGGTTTCACTTGCAGGTGTTTCGTTGGCGGGCGTTTCTTGTCCCGTCTTGGCGCGGGCGGTGCGGCTGCCGAGATAGGCGGCGATGACGGCAGGGTTCTTTTGCACTTCGGCGGGCGTGCCGTCGGCGATGACGCGGCCATGGTCGATGACGACGATGCGTTCGCACAGGTTCATCACCAGCCGCATGTCGTGCTCGATCAGGACGACACCGATGCGCCGCTCGGTGCGGACGGCCGAGAGGATGGAAACCAGCTCGCCAGTTTCGACCGCGTTCATGCCGGCGGCGGGCTCGTCGAGCAGCAGGAAGCGCGGTTTCAGCGCCAGCGCCCGCGCCACCTCCAGCCGGCGGCGCTGGCCATAGGCGAGCCCGGCGGCGGGCTGATCGGCAAATTTCTCCAGGCCCATGCGGGAAAGCTCGCGCATTGCCGCCGCCTCGGCACTGGCAAGATCGGGCTCGACCGAGCGGGCGGCGACCACGACATTTTCCAGTACAGTCATTTGCGGGAAGACGCGGATGTTCTGGAAAGTGCGGGCAACGCCGGAGCGGGCGAAGCGGAAAGCCGAGGCCCGCCTCACCGAACCGCCGATCGACACGCTGCCGGCGCTCGGCTCGACGTCGCCGGCCAGCATGTTGAGCAGCGTCGTCTTGCCGGCGCCGTTCGGGCCGATGATGCCGGTGATGCTATCGGTGTCGAAGGCGAGCGTGACGTCGTCGACGGCGACGACGCCGGCATAGCGCCGCGACAGATGATCGGCGGTGAGCCGGTCGCGCTCGGCATGCAGCAGCGGCGCAGCCGGGATAGTCGCGACTTGGCGGGCGGGCCGGCGCAAAAGGTTCAATTCGCGCTCGCCGAACAGGCCAGTCGGCCGCCGCCAGATGACCAGGATCATGGCGATGGCGAGCACGCCCTGGGTCAGGCCGAACAGCACCGGCAGATGCAGGCCGAACACCTCGCCGCCGCCTTCGAAGCGACGCACCACCTCGATAACGACGATGGTGACGACGACGCCGGCAAAGGCGCCGAGCGAGGAGCTCATGCCACCGACGATCAGCATGGCCAGCAAGGTGAAGCCGAGGTCGAAATAGAAGTCGCGCGGCGAAAAGGCGCCAAGGAACTGCGCCATCATGGCGCCCGCGGCCATGGCGGCGACCGCGCCCACCACCCAAGCGGCCAGCCGCGAGGTGCGCTGATCGACGCCGACGGCGGCGGCACCGCGCTCGTCATTGGCGGCGGCGCGGGTGGCAAGGCCGAAGGCAGTCTCGCGGAACAGCCTCGCCACGACCAGCGCCACCGAAGCGACGCCGATAGCGGTCCACAGACCGACCTCGCGCGGCACGCCGTAAAAGGGCTGGCTGCCGCGGGTGATCTCGCGTCCGGCAACCAGTAGCGTGTAGACGATGATCAGCATGGCGAGCGTGGCGATGGAAGCGCTCGATCCGGACAGCCTGAGCAGAGGCGTGCCGGTCAGCAGGCCGATGACGATCGCAAGGATCAGCACGACGGCGAGCGCGGCGAAGAAGGAGAGTTCATAGCCAGCGAGAAACTGCGGCAGGTCGCGCAACGCGGTGCGCTGCAGCGCCGCCGGCATGGTCAGGATGCCGGTGGCATAGGCGCCGAGACCGACAAAGGCGGCGTGGCCGAAGGAGACGATGCCGCTGTTGCCGGAGAATATCTGCAGCCCGAGCACCGCCGTCAGCATGATCGCGGCATAGGTGACGACGCGCTGCATGGCGGCGCCGCCGAAGAAGAAGACAATGAGCCCCGCCAGCAGCAGCACCGCCACCATGCAAAGCGCATCGGCTGAGGCGTTGCGAAACGCGGCCGGCATCAACGACCGCGCCCTGCCCTCGCTCATCGCCGCCGACGCCATCAGGCGGCCTTGAAGCGGCTGGGCGAAAACGGTGCCAGGATCGGCTGGGCGCCTTCGGTGACCAGTCTTGCCACCGCTTCGCCGACCGCCGGGCCGGT
Source organism: Mesorhizobium sp. M6A.T.Cr.TU.017.01.1.1 (assembly GCF_004023115.1). Lineage (NCBI taxonomy): Bacteria > Pseudomonadati > Pseudomonadota > Alphaproteobacteria > Hyphomicrobiales > Phyllobacteriaceae > Mesorhizobium > Mesorhizobium sp. M6A.T.Cr.TU.017.01.1.1. The sequence continues at coordinate 52,546 of NZ_RZTA01000030.1, read as the reverse complement.
CTTGAAGCCGTGGCCCGAGGAGCCGGCCGAAACGAAAAGTCCGTCGATGCCAGGCATGGCGCCGATCACCGGCAGGTCGTCGGGGCTCATGTCGTAAAGCCCGGCATAGCCGGGGCGGATGCCAAGATCGGCCATCGCCGGCACGCGCGTCGCGAAGGTCTCGAGGATCTCGACCGATTCTGATTCCTCGACGCCTTCCATGTAGTCGTCGGGGTTATCGACGAAACGCGGACGGCCTGCGTGCTCATGACGCAAGCCGGTGCCGCCGCCGGCCCAGGTGCCGGCAAGAATGACGCCGTCATTGTCGGGCCGCGCATAGTTACAGGAGATGTCGTCGCACCAAGCGAAAGGCATGACCTGGCGCGCCTTGCCGGCGGCGTCGAGCACGGCCATCGGGTGGCGCTCGACATGCAGAGGCAGATCGAGGCCGACCGTCGCCAGCAGCCGGCGCGTCCATGGCCCGGCGGCGAGCACCACGGCATCGGCCTTCAGCACCGTTCCATCGGCGAGCGCGACGCCGCTGATGCGGTCGCCCTCTTTCACAAGCCGTTCGACGAGGCTGTTCTGCATGATCCTGGCACCGCGTGCCTTGGCGGCGCGGGCAATTGCATTGGTTGCGCCGAAGGCGTCGGCATAGCCGTACTCGGGCTCCCATAGCGCCAGCGCCACATTGTTCAGCGCAAAGCCGGGCGCGGCATTGGCGAAGGCCTGTGGCGACAGCGTCTCGATCAATGCGCCCTCGCCGCGAATGCGTTCGGCGGCGGCCTTCCAGCTCGCTTCATTGTCGTTGCCGCAGACCCACATCATGCCGATCTCGGTGACGAAGGAGCCCTCGCCTGATATCTCCGGCAAGGACACAAGGATCTCGCGGCCACGAATGGCAAGCTGCGACAGTTCCGGCATCAAATAGAAGGCATGCAGCAGCGCCGAGGACTTGCCGGACGGCCCGCCGGCGGGGTGCGTCTGCTCGACAAGCGTCACCTCGACACCGGACGCGGCCAGATGATAGGTCGCGCTCGATCCAACGATACCCGCGCCGACGACGATGACGTCGCTTCCAGTCCGCATGGCTGTTCCCCACAGTCTCTTGGCTGCTTTCCGACAAAGCTAAGACCAGTCGTCCGGTTATGTCAATATCTCTTCATTGTTGACCGAAATTAAAATCTCTGTAATAAACTCGACACAACGAGGCAGGTAAGCCCAACACCGATTTTGGGGAGGCCAATGTCGATACGCGATGTTCTGATGCGCGGGGATTTTGCGCTGACGCCGTCGGAGGAAAAGATCGTCCGGCTGCTTCTGACCGACTATCCGACCTCCGGCCTCGGCACCGCTTCGTCACTGGCCCGGCGTGCCGGCGTCAGCGACCCGACCGTGGTCAGGCTGGTGGTGAAGCTCGGCTATGATGGCTTTCCGGACTTCCAGGCGAAGCTTCTGGCCGAAGTCGAGGCCAGGCTGCATTCACCCCTGCTTATGATGGAAGCCAAGCGGCCGACAGGCGCGGAAGATAGCGCCATCCTCGCCTATCTCGGCTCGGTCGGTGCTGCGCTCGAGAAATCGGTCAGCCTGACGCCGTTGCAGAGTTACGAGCGCGCCGCCCGTTTGCTGATGGAAGCCAAGGGCGAGGCGGTCATGCTCGGCGGCCGTTTCAGCCGCCATATCGCCAGCATGTTCGCCGGCTACATGCTGCAATTCAGGCCGGGTGTGCGCGACCTCGGCACGTTGTCGGCACAGGCCTTCGACACGCTGGCCGATCTTGGCCGCCGCGACGTGCTGGTCGTTTTCGATTATCGCCGCTACCAGTTCGACGTCATCGACTACACCCGGCAGGCGGCGGCGCGCGACGTGCGCATCGTGCTGTTCACCGATCAATGGCTGTCGCCGATCGCCGATCTCGCCGAGGTCACCATCGTCAGCCCGCTGGAAGTCGCCTCCCCATACGACACGCTGGCGCCGGCGATTGCGCAGATGGAGGCGCTGGTCGCCCATATCGTGTCCACGCTAAGCGATGGCGCCCGCGAACGCATCGAAAAGTTGGAGGAGGTGCGGCATGCGAATGCCGTGACCCTCGACAGTGCCGGCCCCGAAGAAACCGGGACACGCAGGATGCCCGGGCCCAAATCAGCCCAACCTAAATCAGTCCAATCCAAATCAGTGAAGCAGGACCAGAAAGCATGACGCAGGCATTGCCAAAACGAAACGAGCCCTTCCGGGCCGGCGAAACCGCGCTGCTTCTGGTCGACATGCAACGTGTTTGGCTGGAGCCCGGCGCCGATCCGGCGCATCCGGAGCGCGGCCCTGACCACTATTTCTACCGGCAGACGGCGTCGCAGACGATCCCCAACCAGGAACGCCTGCTGGCGGCCGCCCGCGCCAATGGCGTCGAGGTGATCCACACCATCATCCAGAGCTTGACGGAAGACGGCCGCGACTGCTCGCTCGACCACAAGCTGACGCCGATCCATATCGCGCCCAGCCGGCCGGAAGGCCTGCCAGTGTCGTCGCTGGCGCCGGTCGGCGACGAGATCATGCTGCCGAAGACGTCGTCTGGCGTCTTCAACTCGACCAACATCGATTATGTCTTGAAGAACCTCGGCGTGCGTTACCTGATCGTTGCCGGCATCATGACCGACCAGTGCGTCGACATGGCGGTGCGCGACGCCGCCGATCGCGGCTACCTCGTCACCTGCGTGTCTGATGCCTGCGCGGCCGCCACGCAGGAGCGCCATGATGGTGCCCTCAAGGCGTTTGGCGGCTATTGCTGGGTCACTGATACCGCCACCATAGCCGCCCGCTTCGAAGCCTTGGGAAAACCTGCATGACATCGACCGTCGAACCGCTCGTTGCCGTCGTCACCACCGATCTCTCCGCCATCACGCGCGGCCGCTCGGTCGTCGAAAGCAAGCTGCAGAAGATCGCCGCCACCGGCGTCGGCTGGCTGCAGGCCAATCTGTCGCTGACGCCGTTCAATTCCATCGTCGATCCCAATCCCTGGGGCTCCTCCGGCGATGTGCGGCTGGTGCCTGACCTCAACGCCCGTTTTCGGACAGTGCTGACCGGATCGGCGACAGCCTTCGATATGGTCGCCGGCAACATCGTCGAACTCGACGGCAGCCCATGGGTCGGCTGCACACGCACCATGCTCATAGATGCGCTGGCGGAGTTGAAGGCCGCAACCGGGCTTTCCGTCGTCGCCGCCTTCGAGCATGAATTCCATATCGCCGACGCCGACTTCGCGCCAGCTCATTCTATGTCGTTCGCCGCGCTACGCCGCGCCGACCCGTTTGCTCCCAATTTGATGGCGGCGCTGGAAGAAGCGGGCGTCGCGCCCGAAGTGGTCATCGCCGAATTCGGCACCGACCAATTCGAGGTGACGCACGAGCCAACCGATGCGCTTGCCGCGGCCGACCGCGCTGTCGCCATCCGAGAAATCACCCGCGAAGTCGCGCGCAGTGCCGGCTGGCGCGCCAGCTTCACGCCGAAAGCCGCTCCCGACGCCGTCGGCAACGGCGTCCACATCCATTTCAGCTTCGTCGATGCGGCCGGCAAGCCGGCGACCTACGACCCAGCACGACCGGGCGGCCTTTCCAGCCAGGCCGGCGCCTTCTGTGCCGGGGTGCTTCGCCATCTGCCTGGTATCACCGCGATGACGGCGGCGAGCGTGTCATCCTACTACCGGCTGAAGCCGCATAGCTGGAGCTCGTCCTACACCTGGCTTGCCGATCGCGACCGTGAGGCGTCCTTGCGCATCTGCCCGACGGTGACGATCGGCGGGCGCGACCCGGCGCGGCAATACAACATCGAATACCGGGCCGCCGACGCCACCGGCAATCCCTATCTGTCACTGGCGGCCATCGTGCGCGCGGGACTGGAAGGGCTGAAAGCAAAGCTGCCGACGCCGCCGCTGGTCACCGGCGACCCGACGCTGATGAGCGAGGCGGAGCGCAAGAAGCTTGGCCTCATACGCCTGCCGGAAACCCTGCCGGCGGCGCTCGACGCGCTCGCCGCCGACAGCACCGTAACCGGATGGTTCGCGCCTGTCTTCATCGAGACCTTCGTCGGCCTCAAGCGGCATGAGACCGAGCGCCTTGCCGGTCTCGATCCGGTGGCTGTCTGCGACCTCTACCGGACGCTTTATTGATGGCTGCGCAGCTTGCAACTGGGTGGCCGGCTGCCGTCGACGTGCTCAACGAAAATGGCCGCTCCGACATCGTGCTGTTGTGCGAGCATGCATCCAACCACATTCCGGCGGAATATGGACAGCTCGGGCTCGATATCAGCCATTTGCAACGTCACATCGCCTGGGATATCGGCGCCGCCGAAGTGACGCGCCGTCTGTCGGTGCTGCTCGATGCGCCTGCCTTCCTCAGCGGCTATTCGCGGCTGCTAATCGATCTCAACCGGCCGCTGGGCACGAGCGGCAGCATTCCTGTGCTCTCCGAAGACACCGACATTCCCGGCAATATCGGGCTCGATCCGTCCGAGCGGGCACGGCGCGCCGAAATCATGTTCGCGCCTTTCCATGACCAGGTGGCCGCCCATCTCGACCGCCGGGCGAAGGACGGCAGGCCGACGCGGATCGCGACGATCCACAGCTTCACGCCGGTCTTCCTCGGGATTTCCCGGCCTTGGCATGCCGGCGTGCTTTACGATCGCGCCGGCGATTTCGGCGAAGCGATCCTCGCCGGCCTAGGTGTCGACGGCGCGCTCAATGTCGGGGCGAACGTGCCTTACGTGATCAGCCGCGACGCCGACTACGCGGTGCCCATCCATGGCGACGATCGCGGTATTCCCGCCGTTCTCATAGAGATCCGGCAGGATCTGTTGTCGAGCCGCTCCGGCATCGAGGCGTGGGCGAACCGTCTGGCCGCCGCCTTGCCCGCGCAGCAGAAGGAGAAGGCGTCATGAGCAATCTGCGCGAGCGCGACGCGGCAACCATCGCCCAAATCGGCAAGCTGCGTTTCTCGCCGCTGAGCGTCGTCGGCGGCCAGGGCAATCGGCTGATCGAGGAAGGCGGCCGCTCGCTGCTCGACCTGTCCGGCTCGGCCGGTCCGGCAATCCTCGGTTACGGCCATCCGGCCATCGTCGCCGCGGTCGAAGCGTCGATCCGCGACATGGCGGGCGCCAGTCTCCTGCTCTACCCGAACGAACCAGCAGTTTCGCTGGCCGAGCGGCTGCTGGCGATCACACCGGGCAACGGCGAACGGCGCGTCTGGTTCGGCCATTCCGGGTCGGACGCCAATGACTGCGCCGTGCGCGTTCTGCAGGCCGCGACAGGCCGCTCGCGCTTCATCTCCTTCATCGGCTCCTATCACGGCAATCTCTCCGGCTCGATGGGCATCAGCGGCCATACCGCCATGACCCACACGCTGCCGAGGCCAGGGGTGCTTTTGCTCCCCTACCCCGATCCGTACCGGCCGCAGTTCAGCGCCGAGGCTGTTCTTGCTCTCCTCGACTACCAGTTCGAGACCACCTGCCCGCCGCATCAGGTGGCTGCCGTATTCATCGAGCCACTGATGTCGGATGGCGGGCTGATCGTGCCGCCGCCCGGCTTCCTCAAAGCGTTGCAAGAGCGTTGCCGCAGGCACGGCATCAGAATAGTCGTCGACGAGGTCAAGGTTGGGCTGGCCCGCAGCGGCATGATGCACTGTTTCCAGCACGAAGGTCTGACGCCCGATCTCGTCGTATTCGGCAAGGGTATCGGCGGCGGCCTGCCGCTTTCGGCCGTTGTCGGCCCGAAGGAGATCATGGATCACGCGCCGGCCTTCGCGCTGCAGACGACCGCCGGCAATCCCGTGGCGACGTCCGCCGGCAACGCTGTGCTGAAAACAATCGACAGCGAAGGCCTGGTCGAACGCTCGGCGCGCGTCGGCACGCTGTTTACAGATGCGCTGCGGGCGCTCGGCGCAAAACACGAGATCATCGGCAACGTGCGCGGGCGTGGCCTTGCCGTCGGTGTCGATCTGGTCAAGGACCGCAAGACACGCGAGCCGGTCGCGGCGACGACGACGGCCAAGATCATCTATCGCGGCTACGAACTGGGTGCGGCCTTCACCTATGTCGGGCTGAAGGCCAATGTGCTCGAATTCATGCCGCCGCTGACGCTGACCGAGCACGAGGTGGCTGAGGGCGTGGCCATCGTCGACCAGGCGATCGCCGACGTGATGGCAGGCAAGGTCTCCGACGCGGACGTCGCTTCCTTCATGATGTGGTAGGCGGGGGCCAGATGAAGGGCGGCGCCCGCCATTGGGAAAAGCTACCCTACCCACTTCTCGTAGTCGGACACCAAGAGGTGCAGCGGCGCGACATCCTCGTCGATGTCTGCGAAGCGGCCGATCGGTTCGCGGAAGACATTGTCGGTAAGATCGTCGTTGACGGTCGACACCTCGCCGATCAGCACATCCTTGCCCTCGGCCCAGAAGGCGTGCCAGACGCCCGGCAGAAGCGTGACGCTCTGGCCTGGGTCGAGCTTCAGGAGCCCGCCCGCCGGCAGCCTGTGGATGGTTCCGTCGACAGGCACCGATACCTCGGCCTTCGGATCAATGCCGCCATCGCGATCATGCATGAACAGTTCCAGCACCAGCCTGCCGCCACCACGGTTGATGATGTCTTCGGCCTTGATGTTGTGGCGGTGCATCGGCGACAGCTGATCCTTGCGCGAGATCATGATCTTTTCGGCATAGAGCATGCCCATGCCCTTCTTCATGTCCTCATAGCGGCCGTTGCGAACGGTGAACAGGAAGAGGCCGAGTTCGTTGAACTTGCCCTGGCCATAATCGGTGATGTCCCAGCCAAGCCGGGAGGAGAAGATGGCCGACGAATCCTGCCGACGCGCCTTCATCTCTTCCGGCGACCAATAGGCGAAGGGCGGCATGATGTAGCCGAACGAGCGGATGAAGGCATCGGCATCGCGGATGATGTCGTTGACGGTTGAACGTTTCATGATCGTGATCCTTCTTCAGGCGGGCCTACAGCGCATAACCGAACACCGCTCCGGTGTCGACGTAAAGCGCATGCTGGCCTCATGACATCCGGGCCGATCAAGGCCATAAGTCCAGGCAAATCCCCAGGGTGATAATCCATGCGCAGCATAGATGACCTCGATACACCGGCAATCCTGATCGACGCCGCCCGCGCCGAAGCCAACATCGCGCGGGCGCAGGCCCATGCCGACCGGCACGGTCTGAAGCTCAGGCCGCACATCAAGACCCACAAACTGCCTTACTGGGCAAAGAAGCAGATCGCAGCGGGTGCGGTCGGCATCACCTGCCAGAAGATCGGTGAGGCCGAGGTGATGGCCGATGCCGGCCTCACCGACATTTTTCTCCCTTACAACATTCTGGGCAAGGCCAAGCTGGAGCGCCTCAAGGCGCTGCACGGCCGTGTGACGCTGTCGGTGACATCAGACAGCATGGAAACGCTCGGGGGTCTCGCCGCCACCTTCACCGATCCAGGCCAGCCGCTACAGGTGCTGGTGGAATGCGATACCGGCATGGGCCGCTGCGGCGTCCAGTCGGCCAGCGAGGCGGTCGCATTGGCCAGAGAGATCGACAAGGCCAAGGGGCTCGCCTTCGGCGGGCTTATGACCTATCCCGCGGCAGGCCGCGCTGCCGAGGCTGAGGCATGGCTCGCCGATGCACGCCAGGCGCTCGCTGCATCCGGTCTTGCCTGCGAACGCATCTCCAGCGGCGGCACGCCGGATATGTGGCGCTCAAGCGAGGCTTCCGTCGTCACCGAGTACCGCCCCGGCACCTACATCTATCTCGACCGCTACCAGGTCGCCAAAGGCGTCGGAAGCCTCGACGATTGCGCGCTGACGGTGCTGTCGACGGTGGTCAGCCATCCGACGCCGACACGGGCCATCCTCGATGCCGGCAGCAAAGCCTTGTCCAGCGACACACTGGGGCTGCCTGATTTCGGCGAATTGCTCGGCGTTCCGGGCGCCACCGTCACCGGCCTCAGCGAGGAGCACGGCAACATCACGCTTTCCGGCGACGCCAGGCTGCGTATCGGCGAGCGCGTGCGCGTCGTGCCCGACCATTGCTGTGTGGTCACCAACCTGTTCGACGAGGTGCATCTGGTCGACGGAGAACGGGTGCTGGAGACGCTGCCGGTGGCGGCACGCGGCCGCATGAGCTGAGATCGAGGCCGTTCGGACCGAACGACCGTTTGGATCAGGGTTGGACAAGCGGACCCAGCGCAGCCCTCAGCGGATCGAGGGCATCGCCGTACAGTTTCCAGCGCTCGACCGAGGACGAATAGATCGGCTGGCGTACCTGCCAGCGGCTCGGCGTGCGCACCGTGCGCTCGGTTTCGTGGAAACGAAGACACGCATCGTCCCATTCGACGGCAAGGAATCCGATCAATCCGCGGGCTTGGGTCTCGAAATCAGCCACCGTTTTTTCGTAGGGCATGTCATGGATGGCAAGCGGCACGACCTTGGCCCAATGGCGCATCAGGCGATCATATTGCCGGTAATACTGCCCAAGCTTGGTCAGATCGGCATTGTAGCCGTGGGTATCGGAGAAATTGTGCATGAAACAGGACGTGCAATTGTCCATCGGGTCACGCCTGCAGTGGACGATGCGGGCATTCGGCAAAATCAGGCTGATGAAAGCCAGCAGCTCGAAATTATGCGGCATCTTGTCGACGACACACGCCGCCTTGCCGTTGCGCTTGTTGAGATGGTCGAGATATTTCGAGCCAAGCTCCCTCGCCTTCGCCGGTGTGAGCGCCGCCATGGCCTTGGCGAAAATCGCCGGATCAAGCTGGTCGAATCCAAGTTCGCCGGCCAATGAACGGATGGTCGGCAGTTCACCGGCACCATGGATATCGTGATGGCTGGCGCATATTTGCTCGGTCAACGTCGTTCCTGAACGTGGCATACCGACAATGAAGACCGGCCGTTCGGACGGATTGCCGAATTTTGGCCGCGCTTCGAAAAAACCGGCGTCGAAAGTCTCGATGAAACTGTCATAGAGCCGCGTGTGCAGGGCAATGTCGAAATCATTGCCGGAGATTGCCTTGGCCCGGGCGAAATGGTGGATAGCCAGGCGATACTCGCGCTGGTCGTTGAGGATTTTTCCGGCGGCGTGATGCAGGATAACCCGCTCGCGATCGGTGGTCATCGGCAGTTCGAGGCGGCCCCGCACCAAAGCCAGAGCTGGATCGCCCTTGACGGCCCGACGCGCGAGCGCCAGCCCGGACAGCGCCTCGACATTCGCCTTGTCGATGGCGATGGCGCGGCCAAAGCATTCGACCGCCTCGGCTTGCCGGCCCATGTCGGTGAGCAACTCGCCCATGCCGACAAGCGCTGTCAGCGACTGGCCGTCGACCGCCAGTGCACGGCGATAGAAACCCTCGGCGATGTCGCCCTCGAGCTGGCTCCGGTAGGATTTGCCGAGATTGCATAAGGCCTCGACAAGCCGCCCGTCGAGCTCGATCGCTTTTTTCAGCTGTTTGCGCGCCTGCTCGATGTTGCCGACCAGGTTGTAGGCGTTGCCGAGATTGTTGCGGAAAATGGCGTTGCCCGGTTCGAGCTTGACCGCACGCTTCATAAAGTCGATGGCCGTCTCAATTCGTTGGGCCTCGATCGCCAGCGTACCCATCAGATTGAGCGCCATGGCATTTTTGGGCTGCCGGCGAAGCACGGTCTGATAGCAGAACTCGGCTTCGCGAAAGCGCTTACGGCGCTGCAGGTCGATACCGCGCTGCAACGTCTCCGGCGCCGACTCGCCGGCGGCCGGGAGAAAGTCCTGGACCATGGCCGGTAGACCGACAGGCTGCCGGCGTGGCAAGAGCGGCATGCTTCACCCCCAATCGCCTGCAACGGCAGTCAGCCTTCAGCAAGAATTCGAAGCAATCAGAATTTGAATGTAACGCCGAGCTGCAGATTGTGGGAATTCAACTTCCCGTCCGAGAATACAGCATCGCCTTCGCGGGAGGAATCGAAGTCGACGGCGGAGACGGCCTTGAACCTGTAGCCGAAATCGAGGTCGATATTCTGCGCCAGCGCGTAAGTGACGCCGGCTCCCACCTGGCCGGCAAAACCCCACCCACCAGATCCGTATCCATATTCGTGACCGCCCCAGGTTGTGTCGGCGGTCACATAGGCGGCGCCGATGCCGCCGCCGACATAGAGCTTGGCATCTCCAAAATGAGCAACGTCGGCCCAGACGTTAGCGAGCAGATAGGTGGCGGACAAATCGCCGTCAGCCGGATACCCGTGAAAGATACCCTCGTCATACGTACTCGCCTTGTATCGCGCATAGGACAGTTCGCCTTCGACGCGGAACACATCGTTGAGCCGCTTACCGACGACGCCGCCGATCACGAAGCCGGTGTCGAAGTCCATCGAAAAGTCATTGTTGTAGGTGTCGGAATGCGTTTTCACGTCATTCGGAAAGCTGGCGCCACCAAACAGTGTGACATACCAGAGATCCTGGGCCGCCGGAACTTCGACCGCCGCGTCGGCGGCATTGGCTGAGTTCCAGCCAAGCGTCAAGGCTATTGCGGAGACACCGGCAAGCAGACGCACTTTCATCGACAAAATCCCCCACGACAATTAACAGGCAAATATAATGCATCACTTCCGGTGCATGGCTTAGCTGTCAACAGTGAAAACGGGGTGGGATCGAGGTTATAGAGATCGCTGTTGCAGCATTGCAACATGCCTACTTCGGCCAGTCACAGACAATGTTGACGGCAGACACGTGGTTGTCGGCGAATTAGAGTGAAATGACGGCCAAGTCAGGCGCCTCTAATGGTGTTTATCGGCCTGCCGGGCCGCAACGCGGCGCATGGAAATGACACGGCGACGTCGGATTTCCGTGCGCATCGCCATCAGATGCAGCGCGAAGAACAGCACGGTAAAACCCAGAGCCATCACCAGCAACGGCCGCAACAGGCTGGGATCGATGGTCGGCCCGCCGAGCCGGAACACCGAAGCCGGCTGATGCAGCGTGTTCCACCAGTCGACCGAGAATTTGATGATCGGGATGTTGATGAAGCCGACCAGGGTGATGATTGCGGCGGCCCAGGCGGCGCGCGCCGCATCGTCGAGTGCCCGCGTCAGCGCGATGATGCCGAGATACATCAGAAACAGCACGAAGACCGAGGTCAGCCGCGCATCCCACACCCACCAGGTGCCCCACATCGGCTTGCCCCAGATCGAACCGGTGATCAGCGCGAGCGCTGTAAAGACGGCGCCGATGGGTGCCGCCGACTTCAGCGCGACATCGGCCAGCGGATGGCGCCATACCAGCGTGCCCAACGCGGAAACCGCCATCAGCGTGAAACACATCATGGCCAGCCAGGCGAAGGGCACATGGATATACATGATGCGCACGGTGATGCCTTGCTGGAAATCCTCCGGCGCCGTGAAGCTCATATAGAGTCCGGCGGTCAGGAGGAGTGTGGCGATGGTCGCCAGCCATGGCACTACCCTGTCGGCCAAACCGACAAAGCGCGTCGGGTTGGCGAAATCCATCCAGCCGCTGAGGCGTGAAGTCAGGTCACTCATGCGGCTTTACATAAACCGGCGACGCGTTTGGGGCAATCGAGCGGTGGTGTCGCAGGCGGGGCTTTCCCTTCTCCCACAGGTGGGAGAAGGGAAAGAACTCAGGCGGCCTCGTCCGTGATGGTCCGGCTGAGGCGGCGGACTTCCTCGTCGTTGAGCAAGCCGCCGGCGCGCAGCAGGCTGGCGAAGCGGCCATTGCGCATCGACAGTTCGGCGAAGCCACCCAGTTCGACCACCTTGCCCTTGTCCATGAACACGACCAGATCGGCATCGCGAACGGTGGTCAGGCGGTGGGCAATGATGAAGGTGGTGCGGCCGCGCCGCAATTCGTCAATCGCTTCCTTGACGCGGTCTTCCGTCTCGACATCGAGCGCGCTGGTCGCTTCGTCGAGCACCAGGATGGGCGAATCCTTCAGCACGGCGCGTGCGATCGCGATACGCTGGCGCTCGCCGCCCGAAAGCTGTCCGCCGCGTTCGCCGACGACCGTGTCATAGCCATTGCTCTTCGACAGGATGAAATCCTGCGCGGCAGCGGCATTGGCGGCAGCGTGAACCTCATCATAGGTCGCCTCGGCGCGCCCGACGCGGATATTGTCCTCGATCGAGCGGTTGAGCAGGCCCGCATCCTGGAACACCGTGGCGATCGAGTGGCGCAGCGACTTGCGGGTCACCGTGCGGGTGTCGATGCCATCGATCAGGATGCGGCCGCTGGACGGCGCAAAGACGCGCTGCAAAAGATTTATGAGCGTGGTCTTGCCTGCGCCCGTCGGACCGACGATGGCCACGGTCTGGCCGGCGTGAACTTCGAACGATACGTCGTTCACGCCCTGGCCCGAATTGGCGAATTCGAAGCTGACGTTTTCAAAACGCACATGACCAGTGACGTTGCCGAGGTCACGCAACCCGTCCGGCTCGGCGGCGTCGGCCGCGGAGTCCTCAAGGCGATAAAATTCCTCGAGCTTGGCCCTGGCTTCCGAAATCTGATTGGCGAAGGCCGACATCTGGTCGAGCCGGGCAATCAGCAGCGTGGCAAAGCCGGTAAAGGCTATGACGTCACCGATACGCAATTGGCCATGCATGACCAGATAGGAGCCGATCAACAGCACGACCATCATCGAAATGGTCGACGACAGGCGATGCAGGGCGTTGGCCAATGCCCACCAGTCAAGCACAGGATATTGGGCATCAAGCAGATTCTTGACATAACGCTTCAAGGCGTCGGTTTCGTGGCCGATGCGATTGTAGCTCTGCAGCACGGCGACATTGCTGACCGAGTCGCTCACATGCGCGAACACCTTGTGAAAGTGCCGCTCCACGGACGCTTGGCCTTCCTTGGTACGACGCATCACCAGCCGCCCGATTCCGACGTAGAGCGCACCCAGCGCCAGCAGGACCATCGACATGCGAATATCCATGCTGATCGCCGTCGGCACCAGCAGAACCAGCGCGACAACAGTGGACAAATGCTGCCTCATGAACTCGAGCCAGAGGCTGAACAAGGTCTCGACCGCGCGCAGAAGCGTATGCAGGGAATTGGAGGTGCCGCGCTGATGATGCCAAGCAAGCGGCATGGTGATCACGCGCTCGAATGACTGGCAAAGGACCTCGCTGCGCCGTGCATGGGCAAAGCGGTCCGCGCCGCGCGCCACCAGAACGAAGGCGACGACGTTGAAGACGCCGATACCGGCCCACACGCCGAGCGTCGAAAAGACCGAGCCGCCGTCCGAAATAGCATCGATCACCCGTCCGAACATGATCGGCTCAAGGATGGCGATAATGGCAAGCGCGATGTTCGCCCCGCAGATAAACGCCACGCGTTTCCTGTCGGCAGCGAGATAACCGAGCGCTCTCCAGTAGATTTGCAGAAGGGACACTTCAGCTACTCCGGCAAATTGTTATTGTGCACTGCATCATTTTCTGACTCGTACCCGTTGACGTGTCGCGAAACAATGCTCGTGTACCCCTTCAGTTCCCAATTCGCGAACAAAAGATGGCGACGCTGCGAAATCTGTCGTGATCACCTAACAGTTTGAGAAAAAAGGTAAAATGTCAGCCTTACGGCAAAATCATGGCAGGCCGCAAGCACTGCCGCAATTTTAATCAGCAAATGGTTATGTATGAGTTTCTAAAGCCTGCATCGGCTTTTCGGAAAGCTGACGCGCGGTAGAATTGCTAGAACATCCTTAAACAACGCGCGTCCCCAAGATGTGTAAAGACGCTCCAAATCCTTGAAACTACGCCGGTATCCTGACGACCACTTCGGCCTTGTCGCCGGCTTTCGGTTCGAAAGACGAAGCCTTCGTCTTTTTACCATCTATCTCAAGAGAGATGGCTTTGACCTTGGCGTCACGGACAACGCGAACCCTGAGCTCGGCCCCAAGCACCTTGAGGGTTGCCGCATAACCCTCCCAATGGCTGGGGAGTTTCGGCTTGAACTGGATGCGCGCTCCCCTGCGCTCAATGCCGAGGATGCCTTCGACCGCCGCGCGATAAAGCCAGCCGGCCGAGCCGGTATACCAGGTCCAGCCGCCGCGGCCGCCCTTGCCTTGCCCGGCATAGACATCGGCGGCGACCACGTAAGGCTCGACGCGGTAATGCTCGGCAGCGGCCTCGTCGAGCGCGTGGTTGACCGGGTTGAGCATCGAGAAACAACGGTAGGCATCATCGGTGCGCCCCATTTCGGCGAGCGCAATGACGAACCATGACGCCGCATGGGTGTACTGGCCACCGTTTTCACGGACACCCGGCGGGTAGCTCTTGATGTAGCCCGGGTCCTTTTCCGTCTTGGAGAAGGGCGGGGTGAAAAGCTTGACGATCTTGAGCTCGTCGTCGACAAGCATCTTCATCGCCTGCTGCATCGCCGTCGTCGACCGCGCTGGATCGCCCTCGCCCGACAGCACACTCCACGACTGGGCAATCGAGTCGATCTTGCACTCCTGTGAACCGCGCGACCCCAGCGGCGTGCCGTCGTCGAAGCTGCCACGACGATACCATTCACCATCCCAGGCCGTGCTTTCCAGCGCTCGCTTCAGCACGTCGGCGTGTTTTGTCCAGGCTTGCGCGCGCTTGGTGTCGCCTTCCGACTTGGCGACAGGCGCAAAGTCGCCCAGCGTCTTCAGCAGGAACCAGCCCAGCCAGACGCTCTCGCCCTTGCCGTGCTCGCCGACACGGTTCATGCCGTCGTTCCAGTCGCCACCGAGGATCAGCGGCAGTCCGGCGGGGCTGCTGCGCTTGATGGCAAGGTCGAGTGCACGCGCGCAATGATCATAGAGTGAAGCGGTCTTCTTCGATATCTCCGGGGTGAAGAAGGCATCATGCTCGCCTTCTTCCAGCGGCGGCCCGTCGATGAAGGGCAATTGTTCCCTGAGGATCGCGGTGTCGCCGGTCACCAGCAAGTAGCGTGCCGTGGCATGGGCGAGCCAGACCACGTCGTCGGAAATCATAGTGCGGACGCCTGCCTCGGTGCGCGGCAGCCACCAGTGCTGCACATCGCCTTCGGGGAATTGCCGCCGCGCCGCGTTGAGTATCTGGTCGCGCGCCAGTTTCGGATCATGGACAAGCAGGGCCAGCGTGTCCTGCAACTGATCACGGAAGCCAAAGGCGCCGCTCGCCTGGTAAAAGGCGGAGCGGGCGCGGATGCGGCAGGCAAGGCTCTGATAGGGCAGCCAGTGGTTGACCATGGCGTCGAGCGCCTTGTCCGGCGTCTCGACCTGGATGGTGTCGAGAAACCCTCGCCACGTGCGTTCATTGTCAGCCAGCCGCTGATCGAAATCTTTGCTGCTATGGTGCTGCACCAGGGCGCTGGCTTCCTCGGCAGAAGCTGCATCGCCGAGCAGCCAGAGCAGCGTCACGTCGCCGCCGGCAGGGATGTCGATGTCGCGCGCAATTGCAGCACAAGGATCATCGCCGGCCTCGACGCGGCCCGATAGGCTGGCGCCGTTGAGCACGGCATGCGGAAGTTCGCTGGTGCCGTGCCGGCCGATGAACTCACCGCGGTCGGCCGTCACCGAATGAGCCGCGCTGTCGGCGGCCAGGAAGGCGACCCGCTCGCTGAAGTCGAGTCCGTAGGGATTTTGCGCCAGCAACGCGCCCGTCTCAGCATCCCTGGACGGAACGATGGTCGCCGCCGTGCGCGAACGATGGCTGCCAAGGACCCATTCCGCATAGGCATAGACGCGCAGGCGCGCCGGCACCGAACCGGAATTCTGGATTCGCAATCGGGAGACTTTCACCGGATCGACAGGATCGACCACATGGGTAAGATCCATCGACAGCGGCCCGCGCGTCGAACGGAAGGTCGAAAAACCCTGCCCGTGCCATGTTTCGTAGGTCATGGCAGGATCGCGCACCACGGCGGCCAACGGCGAGAACGCCCGGCCGCTGGCATGATCGTAAATATAGATGCCCTCGCCGGGCCGGTTGGTGACCGGGTCGTTCGCCCACGGCGTCAGTTGATAATCGCGGCTGTTTCGGCTCCAGGTGAATGCAGCGCCTTCAGCCGAAACATGGAAACCGAACGAGGTGTTGGAAATGACGTTGATCCAGGGCTGCGGCGTCGTGAGCCGCCCTGCAAGGCGCACGACATAGTGGCGTCCGTCGCCCTCGAAACCGCCAAAACCGTTCCACTGGCTGAGCCCGCTGCCGTCGGCACGGCCTTCGATCGAGGCTTGGGCAGCCCACGCCTGCGGGGCCGGCGAAGACGGTTCACGAAGCGCTGCTGCATCCGCCGGTTGCAAGGCGTCCCGCGCTTGCAGCGCAGCGGCCTCGGCGCGCTCGATTTGATCGAAGATGGTGCCGTTGCGCGTGTGCAGGACGACGCGGGCGACGGCGAGCAGCGTCTTGTAGGTCGTCTCGTCCATCAGGTCGCGGCGCACCGCGAAGATGTGCTGGCGGGGTCCAAGCTCCTTGCCGCGCAGGCGGCTGTTTTCGCACAGCGTCTCGACCGCCCGTTGCAGGTCCTGCACGTAGGATGAAGCCTGCTCGTTGACGACGACAAAGTCGATCATCATGCCGCGGGCGCGCATATATTCCTGGAAGCGGAGCGCCTGGGCGACGATTTCGAGGTCGGCGACATCGCCGATCCTGACCAGGAAAATCGGAAAATCGCCGGATATGCTGGTCGGCCACAGGCCGGACTGCTTACCGAGCCCGGAAGCGATCGATTCGGCCGGAAGGCGCAGGAACGGATCAGGATAGATCAGATAGCGCGCCAGATTCTGCACATTGGCGGCATCGGCAAGGCTGAGACCGAGATGACGGGTCTGCACCTGCGAGCGGGTCCAGGCGAGCATCGCCTGGCGGGCGAAGGCTTCCGGATGATCGAGCCGCGCAATGGCGTCTTCGAGTTCGGCACGGTTGGCGCCAACGGCAGTCCAGAAGGTCAGCGAGATCTTCTTGTTGGCCGGCACGCGCACCTGTCGGCGAAGCGCTGCGACCGGATCCAGCGTGAAGCCAGAATGGCCGCCAAGCTTGGCGCCGAGATCGAAGGCGGCAGCCTCGACGATGGTGCGGCCGCGGCCGATGAAGGCGCGCCGGTCGGTTTCGGCCTCGGCGTCGCGCGTCGACCCAGACGGGTCGGTGACGAAATGCGCCAGGGTGACGTCAGGCTCGTCCGTTTCCCGCTTGCGTCTTGTGGCGAAGATCGCCCCGTTATTCGCAGCGATTTCGGTTTCCACGAACATTTTCGAGAAGGCCGGATGCGCGTTATCGGATGCCTCTGAGCCCAGCACCAGTTCGGCAAAGGAGGTCACCTCGATATGCCGGTCGACCGGGCCGTCATTGTAAAGCGTCACCCGCCGGCCTTCGCCGTTTCCTTCCGAGATGACGATGCATTCGACCTCCGAACGCAGTGATCCCACCGATTTGACAAAGCTCGCCTTGTCATCCGAAAAAAGCGTCTGCACCTCTTCGCCGGTGGCACGCTTCGGCTCGGCGGTGGCCGACCACCAGTCGCCGGTGCCGGCGTCGCGCAGGAAGATATAAGAGCCAAGCCGATCCTCGGTCGGGTCCGGCTGCCAGCGCGTGATCGCAAGCTCGCCCCAGCGGCTATAGCCAGAGCCGGTCGCGGTGACCATGACCGAGTAGCGGCCATTGGACATGACGCTGGTCGAACGCAGCGCCTTGAGCGGGTTGAGCACGATGCGCGTATCGGGGCTCTCGACTTCCGTTTCGTCCTTCGACCGTTCGTCGGCCTCGGTCCTGACGGTGGCGGTCGGGATGTCGCGCGGCGCCCTTTCCTGCAGCAGCAACTCGGCCGACTCGATCACCGGATCGCTGTGGAAGCGATCGCGCAGGCGTCCTTCGAAGATAGCGTCGGCAACGGCGGCGATCGACATGCCGGAATGGTGGGCCATGTAGTTCAGCACGACGACATGATCGGTGCCCTCCGGCACGCGCTGCGGCGTGAAATCGACCGCATCGTAGAAGCCGTGCCGGCCAAGGGCGCCGAGCTGCCTCAGCCTGGCCAGGTTCTGCACCGATTCACGCGGGGTGAACTGCGCCGCCAGCACGGTCGCATAAGGCGCAATCACCGTGTTCTGGCCAAGACCTCGCTTCAGGCCGAGCCCAGGCACGCCGAAATTGGTGTACTGGTAGGTCAGCTCGCGGTCGCGGGCGTTGTAGGCCGCTTCCGAAATCCCCCAGGGCACGTTCTTCGAGCGGCCGTACTGGATCTGGCGCTTGATGATGAGCTTGCTGGTCTGGTTGAGGATCGAGCCTTGCGGCTCCTTCATCACCAGCGGCGGCATCAGATACTCGAACATCGAGCCGGACCAGGACATCAGCGCGCCCTTGAACCCGATCTCGACGATCGGCCGGCCGAGGTGGAACCAGTGCTCGGTCGGCAGATCGCCCTTGGCGATGGCGAACAGGCTGGTCAGCCGCGCCTCGGAAGCCAGGAGGTCGTAGCAGCTTTCGTCGAGCTGATGCTCCTCGACCCGATAGCCGATCGACAGGAGCTTGCGCTCCTTCCGCATGAGGAAGGAGAAATCCATCTCGAAGGCGAAGCGGCGCGTGCGCTCGCGCAACGAAAGAAGCTTGGCCCGCAAGGCTTCGACGGCATTGTCGTCGCTATGCGCGTCATGAACATGCGCCTCGCAGGTGGCTTCCAGCCTTGCCGCCCAGTCGGCGATGGTGTCGCTCTGTGTCGATGCGGCCTCGGTATGGATAGCGATGGCGAGCTTGCGGATCTCGCCGGCCAGAACGGCCAGGTTGATGGTGCGGATCGATGCCATCTCGGGCTGTGCCTTGATCGATTCGACCGCCCGCCGCATGCCGTCGAGGCGATCGGCGAGCCGTTGGCGCAACGGCCGCAACTGACGGCGGTCGTCAGGCAACTCCGCCAGGCTTTCGTCGAGGATCGTCACCGTATCGAGGATACCTTCGAAATCGCCCTGAAGGTGGACCGCAGGCGCTTCCGCCCATTCGGCGCAGGCTGCTGCCACCGCCACCAGATGGCCGGCGAGATTGCCGCTATCGACGGCGGAAATGTAGAGCGGATAGAGCGGCTTCAGCGTCGTCGTGTCATACCAGTTGAAGAGATGGCCGCGTTCACGCGGCATGCTCTCGATGGTCGACATCGTGGCGTCGATGCGGGTGGTGGCGTCGGATAGGCTTATCCAGCCGAAATCGCGCGCCGAAATCACCGACAGGAGATAAACCCCGATATTGGTCGGCGAGGTGCGGGGCGCAACGACGGGCGCCGGACTTTCCTGGAAATTGTCGGGCGGCAGATTGTGATGCTCGGCCGTCACGAAAGTCTCGAAATAATGCCATGTGCGCCGCGCGACCGTGCGCAGCGCATGGATGTCGGCCGCCGATATGCGCAAGCGATCCTCGGTTTCGGCCGAGCGGCTGATCCAGAAGGCGAAGGCCGGCGAGCCGATCCAGAACAGCGCGAAGAAGAAAGCGACGAAAGCTCCGGTGGAATCGGCCAGAACGGGGATCGCAAGGCCGACGACGCCGATAATCACCGCGCCATACATCATGCCGTAATAGGAGCCGAGATCATTGTCGCCGTTCTTGTGCGCCTGCGAGGCCGTGCGCCATTCGAGCAGGTTCTGCCGACTGACGAACAAGCGGTAGAGCGTGCGAATGATAGCGTCGCCCATCATCCAGGCCAGATGCGCCATCAGCACGATCTTCAGAGCCACCAGGGCGGTGCCGAAGACAACATCGCGTGCCAGTGCCGAGAAATGGCCGCGCGGTGTCTGGTCGCCGCTTTTCGGCAGGATGGCGTGGATGATGTCGAACGTTGGCGCCATGAACAATGTGAGGATCAGCAGCGCCTGCCATTGCGCGGCCTGTGTGAAGGGCAGCAGCGTCCAGCCGGCGATCGCCGCCATCACCCAGAAGATCGGCGTCAGCGAGCGGCGCAGATTGTCGACCATCTTCCAGCGCGACAGCGCCGGCACGCCAGAGCGCGGATCGAGAAGAAAGCCCAGAAGCTGCCAGTCGCCGCGTGCCCAACGATGGTGGCGCGATGCGTCGACCGAATAGCGGGTCGGATAGTCCTCGACCAGTTCGACGTCCGTGACCAGCGCCGCGCGGGCCAATGCCCCTTCGAGCAGATCGTGGCTGAGGATGGTGTTTTCGTCGATGCGGCCCTTCAGCGCCGCTTCGAAGGCGTCGACATGATAGAGGCCCTTGCCGGTGAAGGAGCCGTCGCCGAAGACATCCTGGTAGATGTCCGAGACGGCAAAGACGTAAGGATCGAGGCCGCGATTGGCGGAAAAGACCCGCTGGAAGAAGGATGCGTCGTCGCCGCTGGTCAATGATGCGGTGATGCGCGGCTGCAGGATGGTGTAGCCGGCGGTGACAAGGCGCTTTGTGACATCGAAATGCGGGCGGTTGAGCGGATGGCAAAGCTTGCCAACCAAACTGGCGACGGCATCGCGGGTGGTGCGTGTGTCGGCGTCCAACGTCATCACATGGATGACGTTTTCCGGCAACGGCACATCCAGCGGCAGGAAGGTGGTGTCGCTGTCACCGCGCAGCAGAAGATTCAGTTCGTGCAGCTTGCCGCGCTTGCGTTCCCAGCCCATCCAGGCGCCCTGGGATTCATTGTAGAGCCGCCGGCGGTGCAGGACGTAGAAACGCGGCGCGCCTTCGCTGGGATAGCGGGCGTTCAGCCGCGCGATCTCGTCGCGAGCATATTGGAGGATCTCAATATCCGCGGCATCGATTTCGGTCTTCGAGTCCGGCCAGTCCGAAAGCAGAGCAAAATGGATTTCGTCCGCCGTGTTGGCCAGGTGGTGCACTTCGATGTTGCGGATGTTTTCCTCAACGTCGTCGCGCGAGCCGATCAGCGACGGCACCACCACCAGCGTGCGGGCCTCGGGCGGCATGCCGCGTCTGTAGTCGTAGCCGACGAGGCGCGTTGGCTTGAGGAACAACGATACGACGGTGTTGAAGAAGGCAAGCGCGCCTTCGCTGGCTGGCACGGCAAACAGCGCCAGCATCAAGGCGATCGACGGCACGGACAGGCCGAGATTGGCAAGGGCATTGCCGGAGACGAGCAGAAGCAGGACGGTCAGCGCGAACACCGGCACAACAATGCCCAGCCATCCGGTTTTGCGGAACGCCCGTTTGGTCGTGACGCTGACGGTCGGCCGATAGCCGATCGCCTTTTCCAGTTCCAGCCGGCGCGGGCCGACCAGGAAGAACCCGACGTCGGTGTGAGCGGTCGGACCGGTGCCGGTAGTATCGACGACAGCGGCATGGCCGGCAAGTTCGATCGCCTTTTCGGCGACGCGGAATTCTGAACGATCGGAGCGGCGCGCCAATTCCTCGATCGCGGTCCGGTACTGGTCGCGCGAGAAGAAATCGAGCGCGGCGAAATCGGTGCGCTCGCGCAGCAAGGTGTCGATGCGGCTGACGCCTTCGAACCAAACCGTCCAGTCGATATCGTTGATGAGTCTGAGGCCGCGGATGATGTTACCGGTGGTTACATTGCCACCAGACAGCGTGCGATGCTCGCTGATGATGATTTCCTCGGCATCGGAGCCGGACTCTTCAAGCTCGCCCTCCAGCCATTCCAGCGCCCTGCCGGCATTCTGCGACCCGTCGCGCAGGCGGTAGAGCAGTTGGGTGGCGAAGGTGGTGTCCTGCGCATGGGCTACGTAGTTCGACAGGATCGCCTGACGGTCGGCGTTGTCGTCGATCGCCAGCACGCGATCGGCAACCTCGTTGGCAATTTGGCGCATCTGCCGGGTACGATTGACCCGGACCGCGATCCGGCGAAGATTTTCGATCAGAACGAAGCGCAGCAGCGATGGCAGCGCCCAGAGTTCGCCGATTTTCAGCGGCTCGACGGACTGAAAGCCTTCGACGATCGCCTTGAACATGGTCGCCGAGACGGAACTGTCCGAATGGGCGACGTACGTCCAGGCCAGCGCAAGGGCGCGCGGCACGCTGGCGCCGTCGGACAGCTTCAGGGTCGGCAACTGCCGATAGAAACGGCGCGGCAGGTCGCGTTTGACCTGGAAGATGGTTTCCTCGACCAGATAGTTGTTGTCGAGCAGCCATTGCGCCGCCGGCGTGATCGTCTCGCCCCTCGCCTGCGCGGCATTGGTCGAGCGGTAGACTTCGAGGATCTTGCTGGCGCTGTCGCGGACGCGTGGCTGGAAATCGAACGGCTCCAGGCCGAACAGATCCTTGACGTCACCCTTGGCGAGGCTTGTACCCAGCGTGCGCAGGCGCTCTTCCGGCAGGAAATTGGAGCGTATCGGCTCTTCGGTGATGGCCGGGAAGCTCGCGCTCGTCTTTTCCATTTGGGTGGGGTTCGTCTGGATATTCATTGAAAATTCCGTATGGGGGACGCATAGCGGCGTCACCGCCACGGCAATGTCCCTAAAACCGATTCAAATGCAATTGGTTGCATCGAAACACGGGCCGAAAGTTTGTTTTCGCACCACAACTTTCAGACGTTCACCCCTTCGCTCCCGTCGGGACTTGATCGACGGAAGGATTCGGGCTTTTTCGTGATGTGGACTTGAGCTTACGGTATATTTCGTCGGTGCTGCGATCATGTTTCGAAACAGGCGTTAATCGTTTGCAGCAACGCGATCGATGCGGATCACGAACAGCGTCGCCGTTCGGGCAGGCTCCAGGCGCCGTTTCAGGGCGTCCGGACTGAGCAACAGCGTGTCGCGCGGTCCGATGCGGACAGGCGCCGCGCCGGCCATTGTGATCTCGCCGTCAAAACACAGGATGAGGGTCGCATCGGCCGCTGAGTGGATGTCCGTCGGGGCCGAAATCACCACGCGCTCGACAGTGTGGGTCATCCGTCCGCGCCGCGTCATGACGTTGAGATCGGTGATCGGGCCGGCGATCAGCGCCGCTTGCGTCGGTACATCGGCCGGAAAGGAAAGCGGGGCGGAAACCTTGGTCACCGTGGCCGCCGGGCGACCGGCGATATCAAGGATAATCCCCTCACCTTCCAGCACGGCCATGGTTCGGTCCACTCCGGCAAACGCGGAGAATGGCCCGCCGCTTTCGACGCGCGCCATTGAGACGCGCCAGTCGAAATCATCGAGCGCAGCACCTGCGGGCGAGACGGCGATCTCCGTCGTCACCCCGCCGCCGTTCTTCCAGGGCATAGACCGGTATTCGGCTGCCCGGAGGATGCGCAAGGCGCGGCTCAGCCGAGGATGCCTGGCAGCTTGAGTTGGTGCTCCCTGGCGCAGTCGATGGCGACGTCATAGCCGGCATCGGCGTGGCGCATGACACCGGTCGCCGGGTCGTTCCACAACACGCGCTCAAGGCGTTTGGCCGCTTCGCGTGTGCCGTCGGCGACGATGACCATGCCGGCATGTTGCGAAAAGCCCATGCCGACGCCGCCGCCATGATGCAGCGACACCCAGGTTGCGCCGGAGGCGGTGTTGAGCAACGCATTGAGCAGCGGCCAGTCGGATACGGCGTCCGAGCCATCCTTCATCGATTCCGTCTCGCGGTTCGGCGAGGCAACCGAGCCGGAATCGAGATGATCGCGGCCAATGACCACCGGCGCCTTGAGCTCGCCCTTCGCCACCATCTCGTTGAAGGCGAGGCCGAGCCGGTGGCGGTCGCCGAGACCGACCCAGCAGATGCGCGCCGGCAGGCCCTGGAAGGCGATGCGCTCGCGCGCCATGTCGAGCCAGTTGTGCAGATGGGTGTTGCCAGGTGTCAGCTCGCGGACCTTGGCATCGGTCTTGTAGATGTCCTCGGGATCGCCTGAGAGGGCTGCCCAGCGGAACGGGCCGATGCCGCGGCAAAACAGCGGTCGGATGTAGGCCGGCACGAAACCCGGGAAGGCAAAAGCGTTCTCGAGCCCTTCCTCCTTCGCCACCTGGCGGATATTGTTGCCATAGTCGAGCGTCGGCACGCCGGCGTTCCAGAACGCCACCATCGCCTCGACATGCTCGCGCATCGAAGCGCGCGCTGCCTTTTCGACCGCCTTCGGGTCGCTGGTGCGCTTCTCGCGCCATTCGGCGAGCGACCAGCCCTTGGGCAGATAGCCGTTGAGCGGATCATGCGCCGACGTCTGGTCGGTGACCAAGTCGGGGCGCACGCCGCGCCGCACCAGTTCCGGCACGATGTCGGCGGTGTTGCCGACCAGGCCGACCGATTTCGCCTCGCCGGCCCTGGTCCAGCGCTCGATCTTTTCCAGCGCCTCGTCGAGCGTGTCGGCGCGTTCGTCGACATAGCGGGTGCGCAGCCTGAAATCGATGCGGTCGGGATCGCATTCGACCGCCAGGCAGCAAGCGCCTGCCATGACCGCGGCCAGCGGCTGGGCGCCGCCCATGCCGCCGAGGCCGCCGGTCAGGATCCATTTGCCCCTGAGATTGCCGCCATAATGTTGGCGGCCGGCCTCGACGAAGGTCTCGTAGGTGCCCTGCACGATGCCTTGCGTGCCGATGTAAATCCACGAGCCGGCCGTCATCTGGCCGTACATCATCAGGCCCTTCTTATCGAGCTCGTTAAATTTCTCCCAGGTCGCCCAGTGCGGCACGAGGTTCGAATTGGCGATCAGCACGCGAGGCGCATCGGTGTGCGTCCGAAACACGCCGACCGGCTTGCCGGACTGCACCAGGAGCGTCTCGTCATCTCCAAGCGTCTTCAGAGAGGCGACGATGCGATCGAAATCGTTCCAGGTGCGCGCTGCCCGGCCAATGCCGCCATAGACGACCAGTTCGTTGGGGTTTTCGGCGACGTCGGGATCGAGATTGTTCATCAGCATGCGCAACGGCGCTTCCGTCAGCCATGAGCGGGCGTTGAGCTCGCTGCCGCGCGGGCTGCGGACTTCGCGGATGTTGTGGCGAGGATCGGTCATGGCGTCAGTCCCTTTCGAATGAGATGCGGCGTTGCGCGTTCAGCCGTGTGCCCAGACAATCGCGTTTTGGAGGATCTTTTTCAGCGTGACGCGGATCGGCGCGGCAAAATCGGCATCGTAGGATACCGGCCAATTGTCCGGCGCACCCTTGCCTTCGGGCTCGCGCATATAGCCGCGGTTGGACAGTTCCATCTGCAGCGCATGAACTCCGTTTTGCGGCTGGCCGAAATGGCGTGTGATCCAGCCGCCCTTGAAGCGGCCGTTGATGACAAAGGTCTCGCCGGTTTCGGCTAGGATCTGGCCGACCATTGCCTGCAAGGCCGGGTCGGCGCTTTTGCCGTCATTGGTGCCGAGATTGAACACCGGCAGCGTTCCCTCGAACAGGCGTGGCAGCACCGAGCGGATCGAGTGGCAGTCATAGAGGACGACCTTCTGGTGCAAGGCGCGCAGCCTGTCGATCTCGGCCTGCAAGGCGGCATGGTAAGGCACAAAGTATTTTTCGCGGCGCTCGTCGACCTCCAATGGTCCCGGCTCTTCCCCGGCGCGATAGAGCGGATCGCCATCGAAGGTCTCGGTCGGGCAGAGACCTGTCGTCGCCTTGCCGGGATAGAGTGAGGCGCCCGACGGGTCGCGATTGACGTCGATGACGGTGCGCGAGATCGCCGTGTGCACCACCGTCGCGCCGAGGCTTTCGGCGAAATCATAGAGCTTGTCGATCCACCAGTCGGCGTCGCGGCGGCCGAGCCAGGGCGACACCAGCCGGTTCTCAAGACCGGCGAGATCGATGCCGGTGTGCGGGATCGAGACCAGCAGGGGTGCCGTGCCCTGAGTGACTGTGAGCCAGGAGGATGACGTCATGAGAGATCTCCGCGGGTTGGAGTTCTACGGCGCCCCCCTCTGTCCTGCCGGACATCTCCCCCACTTGGGGGGAGATTGGCAGCTTTGGCGCCCCGCTCAACCCTGCAACCTTGGCGATTGGCGAAAGCCGGTGTGACATCCGATCTCCCCCCAAGTGGGGGAGATGTCCGGCAGGACAGAGAGGGGCGCGAAGGATCGCGACCTATCGAGGTGTGCGCTCTCATGACGCAATTCCCGGCAGCGCCACCTTGCCCGCCGCCTTCACTGCCGCGCCGCTGCGCACCATGGCGATGGCCTTTTCCATGTCGGGGTGAAAATGCCGGTCATTGTCGAGATGCGGCACCTCAGCCCTGACCAGCCTGCGCACTGCCTCGAGTGCTGCGCTCGACGCCAGCGGTGCATGAAAATCGCAACCTTGCGCGGCGGCCAGCAATTCGATGCCGATGACGGCCGTCGCATTCTCGACCATGCCGATCAGCCGGCGCGCGCCGTGTGCTGCCATCGAGACGTGGTCTTCCTGGTTGGCCGAGGTCGGGATCGAATCGACGCTAGCCGGATAGGCCTTCTGCTTGTTTTCCGAGACGAGTGCTGCCGCCGTCACCTGCGGGATCATGAAGCCGGAATTCAAACCGGGCTTCGGCGTCAGGAAAGCCGGCATGCCCGACAGTGCCGGATCGACCAGCATGGCAATGCGACGTTCCGACAGCGAGCCGATCTCGCAGACGGCGAGCGCGATCATGTCGGCGGCGAAGGCCACCGGCTCGGCGTGGAAATTGCCGCCGGAAAGTGCGGTGTCGTCCTCGGCGAAGATCAGCGGATTGTCGGTGACGCCGTTAGCCTCGGTACCCAGCGTCTCGGCGGCCTGGCGCAG
>NZ_RZTA01000030.1:0-25980 GCF_004023115.1 Mesorhizobium sp. M6A.T.Cr.TU.017.01.1.1 | reverse complement strand
CGCAGCACGCTAAGCGCCGCGCCCATCACCTGCGGTTGGCACCGCAGGCAATACGGGTCCTGCACGCGTTCGTCGCCGACCCGGTGCGATTCACGAATGGCGCTGCCGGCCATCAAATTGCGCAACGCCTCTGCCGTCTCGATCTGGCCGCGATGCTTTCTCAAGAGATGGATACGTGGATCGAATGGGGCGTCGGAGCCTTTCGCAGCATCGGTCGACAGCGCGCCGGCAACCAGCGCCGATTGATAGAGAACTTCGGCATCGAACAGGGCGGCCAGCGCATAGGCAGTCGAGAACTGCGTGCCGTTGAGCAGCGCCAGGCCTTCCTTGGCGCCGAGTGTCACCGGCTCCAGTCCGTGCGAGACGAAAGCGACCTTGGCCGGGAAGCGGCCATGCGGGGTGAAACACTCGCCGACGCCGATCATGACAGCCGTCATGTGCGACAGCGGCGCGAGGTCGCCTGAGGCGCCGACCGAGCCTTGCGCCGGCACCACCGGAATGACGTCATTGGCCAGCATCGCCTCCAGCAATTCGATGGTGTGCGGCCGCACGCCGGAGGCGCCCTGCGCCAGGCTGGCCAGCTTCAGCGCCATCATCAGCCGGACGATCGCAACCGGCATCGGATCGCCGACGCCGGCGGCATGCGACAGCACGATGTTGCGTTGAAGGGTCTCGAGGTCGGCGGCGGGAATGCGGACGCTGGCCAATTTGCCGAAGCCGGTGTTGATGCCATACACCGGCTCACCCTTGGCAACAATGCGCGCCACCGCCTCGGCGCTGGCCTTGATCTTGGGACGGCAGGCAGCATCCAGCTTCGGCACGGCGCCGCGATAGATTTCGCGCCAGTCGGCCAGGGTTGCGTTGCCCGGCTTGAGTTTGAGTTGGCTCATTGTCCTCTCCAGATGCGGGCATGCAGCGGGTTGAAGCCCATGCGGTAGACGAGCTCGGCCGGGCGCCCAATATCCCAGATCGCCAGGTCGGCCGATTTTCCGACCTCCAGCGTGCCGGTTTGTCCGAGAAGTCCGAGCGCGCGGGCGGCCTCACGGGTGACACCGGCCAGGCATTCGTCGACGGTCAGGCCAAATAAAGTCGCCGCCATGTTCATGGTCAGCAGCAGCGAAGTCAGCGGCGAGGTGCCGGGATTGCAATCGGTGGCGACCGCCATCCTGACGCCGTGCTGGCGAAACAGACCGATCGGCGGCTTCTTGGTCTCACGTATGAAATAATAGGCGCCGGGCAGGATCGTCGCCACGGTTCCTACCTTCGCCATCGCCGCCGCACCCGCGTCGTCGGTGTATTCGAGGTGGTCGGCCGACAGCGCGCCATAGCGTGCCGCGAGTTCGGCGCCGTGCAGATTGGACAGCTGGTCGGCATGGAGCTTGACCGGCAGGCCTGCTGCTTTCGCCGCGTCGAACACGCGAGAAATCTGCTCGGGCGAAAAGGCGATGCCTTCGCAAAAGCCGTCGACGGCATCGGCAAAGCCCTCAGCATCGACCGCCGGCAAAATCTCCTTTGCGACCAGATCGATAAAAGCGTCCTTATCGCCTTTCGCTTCGGGCGGCAGGGCATGGGCGCCGAGGAAGCTCGTCCTCACCGTTACCGGACGATGTTCGCCCAGGAGCCGCGCGGCGCGCAGCGATTTCTTCTCGTTTTCGATATCGAGGCCATACCCCGACTTGATCTCGATGGTGGTGAGGCCTTCGGCGATCAGGGCATCGAGGCGCGGCAGCGACTGCGCAACCAGTTCATGCTCGCTGGCAGCGCGCAGCGCCTTGACCGACGAGACGATGCCGCCACCGGCCTTGGTGACCTCTTCATAGGTGGCGCCGGCCAGCCGCATCTCGAATTCGTTGGCGCGGTTGCCGGCATGGACCAGATGGGTGTGGCAGTCGATCAGGCCTGGCGTGATCCAGCGGCCTTCGCAATCGACAATCTCGGCCGCTTTGCCGAATGCTGTGGGGCCAAGTGCCGTCGGCATGTCGGCTTCCGGGCCGGCATAGACGATCAGGCCATCGCGTGCGGCGATCGCGCCATGTTCGACGATGCCAAGTCCAGCGGCGTTTTCGGCCATGGTCGCCAGACGCGCATTGCGCCAGAGGCGAACCTCCCCTGCCCGGCTTTTGCTCTCTCCAGCCATCATCTTTTCCGTTTCAATCGATGGCGATTATGTATATACATATTGAAAGGCGCTGCAAGTGCTATGATCATACTGCCAAATGGGATTTTGGAGAAAAACGTGACGGCGATCTTTGCAGAACAGGTGCTTCTGCCCGACGGCTGGCATTCCAATGCCCGGATCATCGTCAGTGATGGCCGCATCGCCACGGTCGAGCCGAACACCACATCTCGGCCCGGCGACGAACGCCATGCCATCCTGCTGCCAGGCATGCCGAACCTGCATAGCCACGCCTTTCAGCGCGGCATGGCCGGCCTTGCCGAGCTGCGTGGCCCTTCAGCCGACAGTTTCTGGAGCTGGCGCGAGGTGATGTATCGTTTCGCGCTGTCGATGACGCCGGATCAGGTCGAGGCGGTCGCCGCGCAGCTCTATGTCGAGATGCTGGAGGCCGGCTTTTCGCGCGTCGGCGAGTTTCACTATCTCCACCACGATCGTGACGGCCAGCCCTATGCCAACATCGCCGAAACGGCCGAACGCATCACTTCCGCTGCTGCTGACACCGGCATTGGGCTGACGCTGCTGCCGGTGTTCTATGCGCATTCCTCTTTCGGCGGCGCTACGCCGAATGAAGGCCAGCGGCGATTCATCAACGATGTGAATCGGTTCTCGCGGCTTGTTGAGAAATGCCGCGAATCCGTTCGCGCCTTGAATCAAGGCGTCGTTGGCGTCGCACCACACAGTCTGCGCGCCGTGACACCGGAAGAATTGGAAAACATCGCGGCAATTGTGCCCGGCGGACCGATCCACATCCATATCGCCGAGCAAGTGAAGGAGGTCGAGGACTGCCTTGCCTGGTCGGGGGCGCGACCGGTCGAATGGCTGCTCGCCAACGCCAAGGTCGATGAGCGCTGGTGCCTGATCCATGCCACCCACATGACCGATGCGGAAACGATTGGCATGGCGAAAAGCGGGGCAATCGCCGGTCTCTGCCCGATCACCGAGGCCAATCTCGGCGATGGCACCTTTGTAGCACCCTTATTCAAACGACATGGCGGCCGCTTCGGCATCGGCTCCGATTCCAACGTGCTGATCGGCCTGCCGGACGAATTGCGACAGCTTGAATACTCGCAGCGCCTCGCCCATCACGCCCGCAATGTGCTTGCGGTCGCCGGCGGCTCGACCGGCCGCGCGCTGTTCGATGCAGCGCTCGACGGCGGCAGTGCCGCCCTTGGTGCTGGCCCCTCGCGGATCGCCGCTGGTGCCTCAGCCGATTTCGTCTCGCTCGATGGCAAGCACCCTTCGCTGGCCGGCAAGACGGGCGATGCGCTGCTCGACGCCTGGATCTTCGCCAACGGCGCCAAGGTCGATTGCGCCTGGGTGCATGGCAAGAAACTGGTCAGCGGCGGCAGGCATGCAAAGCGCGATGCCATTGCCGAGCGTTTTCGCAAGGTGATGACGGCGCTTTCGGCATGAGCACAATCGAGGCAGTGGATGTGGACGTCGGCGAGTCTGTCTCGCTGCATCAGCGCATCCTGTCCGAGATCAGCGAACGGATCCTGTCCGGCGCCTGGGCGCCCGGCCACCGCATTCCGTTCGAGCACGAGCTGACGGCCGAGTACAAATGTTCGCGCATGACGGTCAACAAGGCGCTGTCGCAGCTTGCCAAGGCCGGGCTGATCGAGCGCCGTCGCCGCTCCGGCAGCTTTGTCCGGCGGCCGCAGTCGCAAGCCGCGGTATTGGAAATTCACGACATCAGGATCGAGGTCGAGGCGCTCGGCCTGCCCTACCGCTACGAGCGTGTGGCGCGACATAAAAGGCGCAGCACTACGGAGGATCGCGCGTTGCTGGAACTCGCTTCCGCCGGACCAGTGCTGGCGCTGGAATGCCGGCATTTCGCCGGCAAGCGGCCGTTCGCCCACGAACAGCGGCTGATCACCCTGACCGCCGTGGCCGAGGCCGCCGACGAGGAATTTCATGCCATCGCGCCCGGGCCGTGGCTGATTGCCCGCGTGCCGTGGAGTGCCGCCGAGCACCGCATTCGCGCAGTCGCCGCCGACAGGCACATTGCGGCCGCGCTCGACATCGAGCCCGGTGCGCCGTGCCTGGTGGTCGAGCGACGGACATGGAGCGCCGAGCACCCAGTCACCCATGTCCGGTTCACCTATGCGGCCGAGAGCCACGCGCTGGTCGCACGGTTCACGCCCTCGCAGGGCTAGCTTCCCCCTCGAGGGGAGGGTCGCGGAGCAAATGCCGCATGGCGGCACTTTGTGACGCGGGGTGGGGTCGGTGCAACCCACCGACCCCACCCCGTCTCGCAATCTACGCTTCGCTCCGACTACTCGCCGACCCTCCCCCTTAGGGGGAGGGTAAAGCGCTCTGCCTCAAATCGCAGCGGTAACAATGATCTCGACCAGATATTCCGGTCCGGCAAGCTTGGCCTCGCCGGTAGCGCGGGCCGGGGTGTGGCCCTGCGGCACCCACTTGTCCCATTCCGCGTTCATCTCGGCGAACGTGCTCATGTCGGCCAGCCAGATGATCGCCTGCAGGATCTTGGTCTTGTCGGTGCCGGCCTTGGCCAGCAATTCGTCGATGGCCGCCAGAATGTCACGTGTCTGGGCGCCGACGTTTCCGCCCGGCTGGCCGACCTGACCGGCCAGATAGACGGTGTTGCCGTGGATGACGATCTGGCTCATGCGCGGGCCTACATCGATGCGACGAATGCTCATGGGACGTTTCCTTCCTTTGTGGGTCGCGCCTCTTTAGAGTCGCGGTCCGCGGGGGGCAAGGTTGCACGAGCGAATCCTCTTGAGCCAACCGCCAAAGAGCACAGGGCAAATTGCCTCGGTCGCCGCAATTCCGCCCGATTGACTTGTTGACTAATGTAATAACATCACATATCCAATCGCCGCCGCCGTACCAGTCGTGCCCCCACGGATCGTCACATGACCAAAACCTGCCTGACCTTCCGCGACCTGACGCTGGGCTACAACAGCCATCCGGCGATCCATCATCTCGACGGCACGATCCGCCGGGGATCGCTGACCGCCGTCGTCGGCGCCAATGGCTCGGGCAAGTCGACCCTGATGAAGGGTATCGTCGGCGTGTTGAAGCCGATGGCCGGCACGGTTGTCCGCGCGCCCGGCGTGCGCGCCGCCTATCTGCCGCAGCAGTCGGAGCTCGACCGCTCGTTTCCGGCCAGGGTTGTCGACCTGGTTTCGCTCGGGCTGTGGCCACGGCGCGGGCTGCTCGGCCGCCATACCAAGGAAGATCGCGATTCGGTCAGCCAGGCGCTCATGGCCGTCGGCCTCGGCGGCTTCGAGAAGCGCCCGATCGACACGCTGTCGGGCGGCCAGCTACAGCGCACGCTGTTTGCCCGCGTTCTGCTGCAGGATGCCGACCTCATCCTGCTGGACGAGCCGTTCAACGCCGTCGACACCAAGACGGTCGGCGATCTGATCGCGATGATCAAGCGCTGGCATGGCGAGGAGCGCACCATCATGGTCGTCGTCCACGATCTGGATCTGGTGCGGCAGAATTTCCCAGAAACGCTGTTGCTGGCGCGTCAGCCGATCGCCTGGGGCGAGACCAAGGAAACGCTGCGGCCGGAAAACCTGTTGCGCGCGCGCCGCTTCCACGAAGCCTGGGAGGAGAACGCGCCCTGGTGCGAGCCCGACAACCATAAGCACGGTGATCACGCTCATGACCCTGGGCACGACCATCATCACGGTTCCGGGCCGAGGGCGGCATGATGGACACGCTCTACGGTCTTCTCATCGCTCCGTTCGCCGATTTCGCCTTCATGCAGCGCGCGCTTTTCGGGTCGCTGATGCTGTCGCTCGGCGCCTGCCCGGTCGGTGTGTTCCTGATGCTGCGGCGCATGAGCCTTTCCGGCGACGCCATGGCCCACGCTATCCTGCCGGGCGCTGCGGCCGGTTTCCTGTTCTATGGTCTGGAGATCCTGCCGATGACCATCGGCGGCCTGATCGCCGGCATCATTGTCGCACTCGGCGCCGGCGCCGTCTCGCGCTTCACCATCCAGCGCGAGGACGCCTCGATGGCGGCCTTCTACCTGATTTCTCTGGCTATCGGCGTGCTGATGGTGTCGATCCGCGGCTCCAGCGTCGATCTCATGCATGTGCTGTTCGGAACCGTTCTGGCACTCAACGATGAAGCGCTGACACTGATCGGCGGCATCGTCGTGGTCACGCTGGTCAGCCTCGCCATCTTCTGGCGGGCACTGGTCGCCGAATGCCTCGATCCACTGTTCCTGCGCTCAGTCAGCCGGCTGGGCAGCCCGGTGCATTTCATCTTCCTCGGCCTCGTCGTGCTCAACCTTGTCGGCGGCTTCCAGGCTCTCGGCACTTTGCTGTCGGTCGGGCTGATGATGCTGCCTGCAGCCGCCGCCCGCTTCTGGACCATGCGCGTCGAGCCGATGTGCGCGCTGGCGGTGCTGATCGGCTTTGCCTCCTGCGTCGCCGGGCTGCTTCTGTCCTATCACGTGTCGCTGCCTTCCGGCCCGGCGATCATCCTGTCTGCAGGCGTCGTCTATTTCGCCTCGATCCTGTTCGGCACGCGCGGCATCCTGCGCGCCCGTATCATCCATCACCGCCACAGAACCGCCTGATCCCAACAAAGGAGACCCGTCCATGCTGAAATCGATCCGCGCCACTTTGGCAATGAGCGTTATAACATTAACCGCCTTTGGCGCATCGGCGGCTCTCGCGGAGCCATTGAAAGTGGTCGCCAGCTTCACCATCATCGCCGATTTCGCCAAAAATGTCGGCGGCGACCGCATCAATCTGACCACCATCGTCGGGCCGGATGGCGATGCACATGTCTACGAGCCGAGCCCGGCGGACGCGGTGGCAATGGCTGGGGCGGACGTGGTGCTGGTCAACGGCCTGCATTTCGAAGGCTTTCTGCAGCGCCTGGTCGACGCCAGCGCCACCAAGGCGACAATCGCCGTTCTGACCAAGGACGTCACGCCGATCAACTTCAAACCCGAATTCGCCGATGCCGACGCCGCTGAAGGTGCAGACACCGATCCACATGCCTTCCAGTCGATCGCCAATGCCAAGATCTATGTGAAGAACATCGCCGATGCCTTCTGCACGGCCGACGCTGAGGGTTGCGACAGCTACAAGGCCAATGCCGCCGCATACACAGCGAAGCTTGATGCGGTCGAAGGCGAAGTGAAAGCGGCAATCCAGTCCATACCGGAAGAGAAACGCGTCGTCATCACCTCGCATGACGCCTTCGGCTATTTCGAGAAGGCCTATGGCCTCACCTTCCTGGCCCCCGAAGGGGTGTCGACCGAGTCGGAGCCTTCCGCTGCCGACGTCGCCAAGCTGGTCAGCCAGGTGAAGCAGGACAAGGCGGCGGCGGTCTTCATCGAGAACATCACCAATGCGCGGCTGATCGAGCAGATCGCCAGCGAGACCGGCATCAAGGTTGGCGGCACGCTCTATTCGGACGCGCTGTCGCAACCCGACGGCCCGGCCTCGACCTATATCGACCTGATGCACAACAACATCGCCCAGATCAAAGGCGCGATCCTCGGAAGCTGAGCGGTCGACGCCGTTCGCTCGGTGGGGCTTGCGCACGTGCGGGCAACAAAGTGCTACAGCGTCCTTTGCGCATCCAAAGGACGCACGGCGCCTTAGGTAGCCCGGCTGGATTTCCCGCATGAGAATGTCTATCTGCGCAGAGGGATTTCTTTCTGCGCGGATTGCCGCCCAGGCCTGGGAGCGGCAAGACTCCGCCCCTGGCCAGCAGGCATCGAACATTGCGAGGACGCCATCATGGAATATCGTCAAATCAGCGAGGACTATTCGGTCTCCGGCCAGATCCAACCCGAAGAAGTCGCCGCCATCAAGGCCGCCGGCTTCAAGAGCGTCATCTGCAACAGACCTGATGACGAGCAGCCCGGCCAGCCTTCGGCGGACAGTGTCAAGGCGGCGGTCGAAGCCGCCGGGCTCGCTTTCCGCTACATCCCGGTCATCAGCGGCCAGATCACGCATGAGAATGTCGAGGATCAAGCCGAGGCGCTCGACGAACTCGAAGGCCCGATCTTCGCCTATTGCCGTTCCGGCGCACGCTGCACCAACCTTTATGGGCTGATCCAGCAATCGAAGGGTTAAATCGGCAGCGCGCCGGTTTCCTTCAGCGTTTCGAGCACGATCGCCGTCTTCACATGCTGCACGGATTCGTGCGGCAGAAGCACGCCGTTGACGAATTCCGACAGCGACTTCAGGTCCGGCGTCACCACTTTCAGGATGTAGTCCATCTCGCCGGTCAGCGCGTGCGCCTCCTGCACCTCTGGCAGCCGCGCCACCAATTCGCCGAACCGCTGTGCATTGTCGCGGTTGTGGGTGGCAAGCGTCACCGAGATGACGTTGACCAGCGAGAAGCCGAGCTTGTCGCGGTCGAGCAAAGCCCTGTAGCCCCTGATATAGCCGTCCTCCTCCAGCCTCTGGCGGCGGCGCGAACATTGCGACGCCGACAGGTTCACCCGTTCCGATAGATCGTTGTTGGTCAGCCGTGCGTCGCTCTGCAGTAGAGCCATTATCTTGCGGTCAAACTGATCAACGCGCGCGTCATCCATAAAGTTTCCTTCGATCATGCACAATTCCCGCATAATCTGATCATTTCAAGCGTTTGAATGCAAGCACCATGCAGCTGCTCCGCGCTATAATAGCGTCGAAATGGCCTTTCCGGCCACGCCAAGCTTTTTGGAGGACAATGCCATGGGTCCCTTCCCGCACGATGCACCGCCCGCAAAGATCAGCAAGGCCAACCCCGCCGGCACAGACGGCTTCGAATTCGTCGAGTTCGCCCATTCTGAGCCGGAAAAGCTCGCCGAGCTTTTTACCCGCATGGGTTACGTGCCGGTGGCCAAGCACCGCAGAAAGAAAAACACCGTCTGGCGGCAGGGCGACATCAACTATGTCGTCAATGCCGAGTCCGGCTCGCATGCAATGAAGTTCGCCGACAAGCACGGCCCCTGCGCGGCCTCGATGGCCTGGCGAGTGGTCGATGCCAAGCATGCGTTCGACCACGCCATTGCCAAAGGCGCCACCCCCTATGAGGGCACCGACAAGGCGCTCGACGTGCCGGCAATCGTCGGCATCGGCGGTTCGCTGCTCTATTTCATCGAGGTCTATGGCGAGAAGGGCTCGGCCTATGATGCCGAGTTCAACTGGCTGGGCGCGCGCGACCCGAAGCCGGAAGGCGTCGGCTTCTATTATCTCGACCACCTCACCCACAATGTCTATCGCGGCAACATGGACAAATGGTGGGACTTCTACCGCGACCTGTTCGGCTTCAAGCAGATCCATTTCTTCGACATCGACGGCAAGATCACCGGGCTGGTCAGCCGCGCCATCACCTCGCCCTGCGGCAAGATCCGCATCCCGCTCAACGAATCCAAGGACGAGACCAGCCAGATCGCCGAATATCTGAAGAAGTATAATGGCGAAGGCATCCAGCACATCGCCGTCGGCACGGACGAGATCTACGGCGCCACCGACAGGCTGGCCGCCAACGGGCTAAAATTCATGCCCGGTCCGCCGGAAACCTATTATGATATGTCCCATGCCCGCGTGCACGGCCATGACGAGCCGATCGAGCGAATGAAAAAGCACGGCATCCTGATCGATGGCGAAGGCGTGGTCGATGGCGGCACGACCAAGATCCTGCTGCAGATCTTTTCAAAAACCGTGATCGGCCCGATCTTCTTCGAATTCATCCAGAGGAAGGGCGACGAAGGTTTTGGCGAAGGCAATTTCCGCGCTTTGTTCGAATCGATCGAGCAGGACCAGATCAAGCGCGGGGTGATCAAGGTGGACGGCAAGGCGGCGTAGCCAGTTCGGCCGAGGGTGCCTTGTGGTTTGATCAGTTATGACCTAAATTCTGGTCATAAGAGGTCTGACCATGAATGTTCCGATGGCAAAAGCAAAGGCCCAACTCTCCGAGTTGGTGAAACGCGCCCAGGCCGGCGAAGAGATCCATCTGACGCGGCATGGAGAGGTGGTGGCGACCTTGAGCGCGCCCGCCCGGGCTGGCGGGAGCAAGGGCCTTTTTGGGGCCCTGAAAGGCCAAATTCGAATATCGGATGATTTTGATGAACTCGGTCCCGAATGGGACGAGTACACTAAATGAGCCACCAATATCTGGTGGATACTCATATTCTGCTTTGGGTACTCAACGCAGACTCACGCCTTTCGGACCACCATCGCGACATCTTTCTTGCGGGCGAGGATGTGGTCGTCAGCGCCGTCTCGGTAGCAGAGATCGCCATCAAGAAATCGCTCGGCAAAGTCACGCTGACAGGCAACATAGTGGAAATCTTGCGATCGAACGGCATTCCGATCCTCAGTGTGAATGAACTACACGCGGCGAGGCTTGAGCATTTGCCGCACCATCACCGCGATCCTTTCGACCGTCTGCTCATCGCACAGGCTCAAATTGAAGGCCTGACGTTGGTCACTGCGGATCGGCATTTTTCAGCCTATGACGTTGCGTTGGTTTGATCATTCCAGGTTCAACCTCTCGACCTCCGCTCTCCTCAGCTTCAGATCATAGTCGAGGAAGAACTCGTCGAGCTGCGGCGGCTTCACCGACGTGCCGGATAGCATGGCGTGCACCTGGCCGCGATGATGGATATCGTGGATGAAGAGGTGGGCGAGCAGATCGCCGATGCGCTCCGGGATTCTTCCGTCCTCGCGCCGGTCGGTGATGACGCGGCGATCGAGATCGTCGGCCGATAGACGGTCGCAACAGGCGATCAGCCGCCGGTCGGCCACAACTTGGGCGGCAAACAGCGCCTGCGCTCGGTCGAAGGGCACGAAATCGTCATGGGCGGCGGCACCCACGCCGCCCTCCTCGAGAAAATCGAGATAGAGATGATCGACCGCCAGAATGTGGTTGAGCGTTGCCTTGATCGATGGGAAGAAGCTGGTGCGCTCGGCTTCGAATTCGCCTGGTTTGAGTTGCAGCACGGCGCGATAAAGCCGGTCGTTTGACCAGAGATTGTTGGCTGCCATGCGGCGGAAATGGTTCAGCAAGTCCATGACTTCACTCCACTGACTGGACCAAGGACACGCCCGCCCAGAGAAGCGCAAATCCGGCGAGAACGATCAGCAGAAGCCGGTTCATGCGCCGCCGCATAGCTTGCGTTTCCTGATCCCGCGCGACGTTCATGTTGGTGACGGTGTGGAACATCATCGCGTTGCGCGGAAAGCCGCTGCGGTTGGCCAGGTCGGGAGAGCGTGCTTCGATACGGTAGCTCAATCGGATTGCCTGGATGAAGACCGCCAGCATGGCGAGGGCCCAGACACCGCACAGAAGATAGAAAGACGTGCCTGTCATTGTCCTAGCTCTCGTATTTCTCGACCTTCTGCTCGATGGCGCCGAAGATCGAATGTCCGGCCTTGTCCTTCATCTCGATGCGCACAGTGTCGCCAAAGCGCAGGAATGGCGTTTTCGGCGCGCCAGCCTCGATCGTCTCGATCATCCGCAACTCGGCAATGCAGGAATAGCCGGCGCCGCCCGCCGAGACAGGCTTGCCGGGGCCGCCGTCGAGCTTGTTGGAGACCGTGCCCGAACCGATGATGGTGCCGGCGGCCAGCGGCCGGGTTTTCGCAGCATGTGCGATCAGCGCCGGAAAATCGAAGGTCATGTCCACGCCGGCGTTCGCCCGGCCAAACGGCTTGCCGTTGAGATCGACCAGCAGCGGCAGGCTGACCTTGCCGCCATCCCAGGCATCGCCGAGTTCGTCCGGCGTTACCGCGACCGGCGAAAAGGCCGAGGACGGCTTTGATTGGAAGAAGCCGAAGCCCTTGGCTAGCTCTGGCGCAGTCAGGGAGCGCAGCGTGACGTCGTTGACCAGCATAACCAGCCGGATCGCGGCCCGAGCCTCATCCAGGCTTGCTCCCATCGGGACATCATCGACGATGACGGCGACCTCCCCTTCCATGTCGACGCCAAAAGCCTCGTCGGCCGCCCGGATCGGGTCGCGCGGCGCGATGAAGGCGTCCGAGCCGCCTTGGTAGATCAGCGGATCGGTCCAGAAGCTTGCCGGCATCTCGGCGCCACGCGCCTTTCGCACCAACTCGACATGATTCACATAGGCCGAGCCATCCGCCCATTGATAGGCGCGCGGCAACGGCGAATGGGCGTCATGCTCGTGAAAGCGCGCTGACGGCACCGCATTGTTCTCCAGCGATTCCGCCATGGCGGCCAGATGCGGCGCGATCCGGCTCCAGTCGTCGAGTGCCGCCTGCAGCGTCGGCACCAGAAACGAGGCATCGGTGAACCGCGTCAGGTCGCGCGAGACGACGGCCAACTTTCCGTCACGCGTCCCGTCCTTCAATGTGGCAAGCTTCATGTGTCCTCCCAGGGGCGTTTACTCGTAGTATTTGCCGGCATAGATAACTCTGGCTGCGGCTTTCCAGGGATTGTCACCCGCCAAAAATGCCGGGTCGCCCCGCTCATTCTCTTTGAACCAAGCGACCGATGATTCAAGAAATGTGCTGAGCGAGCCATTTTCCCATCCGTTCCAGCCGGTATCAGGTCCTGCTGGCTCCGTTGCCTCCTTGCGATCCGCGTCCTTACGGTCCTTGCTAAGCGCGTCGATGAACCGGACGAAAGATGGCAGATCCTGCACTTTCTTAAGAAGCAACGAGAGTTGCGTCGCGGATCTCTCTTCGGATACGCGCACCTCTTCCCAAAGCTTGTCGTTGGCCATCCTCACTCCCTAAGCCCCACAACAAGGCCGTCGCGGGCGATCGTCAAGTCACCGGCCCATGTTTTCCTGACAGCGGCGATCCAGTCGGCCTCGCCGATCTCGGGATCGTCGGCCGGAATGAGGTGGTTGAGCACCAGTCGCCCGACCCCGGCGTTGGTCGCGATGCGCCCCGCCTCCCCGGCAAAACTGTGACTGGCGAGCAGATGTTCTCTGAGCCGCGCGCCGTTGCCGGTTTTCGCGACGAGCCGCTCGATGCCTTCTTCCAGCATTGCTTCATGGACGAGGATGGCGGCGCCTTTGGCAAAATCGGCCAATGGCGGAAAGAATGCCGTATCGGCGGAGAACACGACGCATCGTCCGGCATGCTCGAAACGCAGCGCAAAGCAGTCGGTCACCGGCGGGTGGTCGACGCGCAGCGCTGAAACCTTCAGGCCGCGCTCCTCCATCACCCGGCCTTCGCCGAACTCGACGATCGAAACCATGTCGAGAATATCCGGCCGGCCTTCGTCGGCGATGCGTATCTCGATGTCGAATTCCATCGCCTGGCAAAAGCGCTGCCAGTAATGGCCGGTGCCGGGCGGGCCGAACACAGTGACCGGTGTCGCCAGACCCGCCGTCCAGGCGGTGTGGATCAGCGGACCGAGTTCCAGCACATGGTCGGAATGCAGATGCGTGATGAAGATCAGATCCAGCGTCTTCAGGCTGGTGCCGGCGTCGGCCAGCCCACGCGTCACGCCAAGCCCGCAATCGACGACGATGGTGCGGCCGCCGATCTCCAGCAGCGATGAACTCGGCCACGGCCCGCCCGGCCGGAGCGCCGGGCCGCCTTTCGAGCCCAGCAGCACCAGCCGCGTTGGATCAGCGCTCAAGACCAGTCGCCCTCGGGCGTGCCGTTGAAGCGCTTCTTCAGATCGGCCCAGCAGTCGATGTAGTTGTCCTGCCGGGTTTCAACCTCGGCGGCGTAGCGGGTCAGCATCTGCGGGAATCGCGTCTCGAACATGAAGGCCATGGTGTTGTCGAGCTTGACCGGTTTCAGCTCGGCGCGCGAGGCCTTTTCGAAGCCAGATGCGTCAGGCCCGTGGGCCAGCATCAGATTGTGCAGGCTGATGCCGCCGGGAACGAACCCCTCCTCCTTGGCGTCGTACTGGCCATGGATCAGGCCCATGAACTCGCTCATGATGTTGCGGTGGTACCAAGGCGGGCGGAACGTGTTTTCGGCCACCAGCCAGCGCGGCGGGAAGATGACGAAGTCGATGTTGGCGGTGCCCTCCTCGCCGCTCGGCGCGGTCAGCACCGTGAAGATCGACGGATCGGGATGGTCGAACAGGATCGCGCCGACCGGCGAAAACGTTGCAAGATCATATTTGTAGGGCGAATAATTGCCGTGCCACGCCACCACATCCAGCGGCGAATGATCGAGTTCGGTGACATGAAACTGCCCGCACCATTTCACGATCAGCCGGCAGGGCGTTTCCTTCTCCTCGAACCAGGCGCAAGGCGTCTTGAAATCGCGCGGATTGGCCAGGCAATTGGCGCCGATCGGGCCACGATCCGGCAGCGTCAGCTTGGCGCCGTAATTCTCACAGACATAGCCGCGCACTGTTTCGTCGACCAGTTCGACCTTGAACACGAGGCCGCGCGGCAGCACCGCGATCTCGCCCGGTCGCAATTCGATGACGCCCATCTCGGTAACGAGGCGTAGGCTGCCGATCTGCGGCACGACCAGCAACTCACCATCGGCGTTGAAGAAATGGTCGTCGACCATCGAGCGGTTGGCGACATAGACATGCGCAGCCATGCCAGTCTGGCCGAGCACGTCGCCGGCGGTGGTGATCGAGCGCATGCCGGCGATGAAGTCGGTCGGCTCGGTCGGCATCGGCACCGGATTCCACCGATATTGCCCGAGCGCCAGTTCATGATCGCCGACATTCGGCGCGCTCTTCCACAGCGGATAGCTCGCCGCCTTGAAGCGGCCGGTGTGCCTGACGCTCGGCCTGATGCGATAGAGCCAGGAGCGCTCGTTGGTGCCGCGCGGCGCGGTGAAGGGCGAGCCCGAAAGCTGCTCGGCATAGAGGCCGTAGGCCGGCCGCTGCGGTGAATTCCGCCCCTGCGGCAGCGAGCCTGGCAAGGTTTCGGTTTCGAAGTCGTTGCCGAACCCCGGCATGTAGGAAAAGGCCATGGTTTCCTCCCGAATCCACAGTGCCAGAGCGGCCTCTGCGCGTCCACGAGGACGCGCGGCCGCTCTGGATTGACCAAACTGGTTTCATTTGTAACCATTGAAAATGTAACCATCAACTGACTTAAGAGATGCGGCGACTGCGAAAATGACAACCAAGCGCGAGATCTCTAACGAACCGGAAATCCTCGAACTTGAAAGCTTCCTGCCCTACCGGCTCTATCGCCTTGCCGACGCCGTCAGCCGCGAATTCTCCAGGATTTACAAAGATCGCCACGGCTTGACGCGGCCCGAATGGCGCACGCTGGCCGGGCTCGGACAGCACGGGACCATGACCGCGACAGCGCTCGGTGAGCAGTCGGCCATGCACAAGACCAAGGTTTCGCGCGCCGTCGCCGAGCTTGAACGGCGGCGGTGGCTGACTCGCACACCTGATGAAAAAGACCGCCGGATCGAGCACCTGATGCTGACCAAGGCCGGCCATGCCGCCTATCGCGAAATGGTGCCGCTGGCGAAGGCATTCGAACGGGAATTGCTGGCAAAACTAGGCGCTGGCGAGCGCACCGCGATCACCAACGGACTGGTTGCGCTTAAGAAGGCTCTGGGCAAGGATTAGGTGCTCACCAGTCCATCACCACCTTGCCCGAATTGCCGCTGCGCATCGCATCGAACCCGGTCTGGAAGTCGTCGATGCCGATGCGGTGGGTGATCAACCCGCTGACGTCGAGCGGACCCTGCACCAGCGCAATCATCTTGTACCAGGTCTCGAACATCTCGCGGCCATAGATGCCCTTGAGATGCAGCATCTTGAAGATGACCTTGTTCCAGTCGATCTCGAAGCCGGTCGACGCAATGCCCAAAATGGCGATCTTGCCACCATTGTTCATGGTGTCAATCATGTCGCGGAAGGCGGGTGCGGCGCCCGACATTTCAAGGCCGACGTCAAAACCTTCGGTCATGCCGAGAGCTGGCATGATATCGCGCAGCTTTTCCTTCGACGCGTCGACCACATGCTGGACGCCGAGTTTTTTCGCCAGCGCCAGCCGTACCGGGTTGATGTCGGTGATGACCACTTTTCGCGCGCCGACGCACTGCGCCACCAGCGCACCCATAATACCGATCGGCCCGGCGCCGGTGACCAGAACGTCCTCGCCTACGAGATCGAAGGACAATGCGGTGTGAACCGCATTGCCGAGCGGATCGAAGATCGCGGCGATCTCATCGGGCACGTCGTCGGGGATCGGCACGACATTGTGCTGAGGGATTGCCAGATACTCGCCGAAGGCGCCCGGCCGGTTGACACCGACGCCGAGTGTGTTGCGGCACAGATGCCCCCTGCCCGCCCGGCAGTTGCGGCAATGGCCGCAGACGATGTGGCCTTCACCCGAAACGCGCTGGCCGACCTTGTACTCGGTCACCGCCGCGCCGAAGTCGGCGACCGTGCCGACGAATTCGTGACCGGTCACCATCGGCACCGGCACGGTCTTTTGCGCCCACTGGTCCCAATTGTAGATGTGGACGTCGGTGCCGCAGATCGCGGTCTTCTTGATTTTAATCAGAACGTCGTTCGGGCCGATTTCCGGCACCGGCACTTCTTCCATCCAGATGCCCGGCTCGGCCTTGGCCTTGACCAGCGCCTTCATCATGTTCGACATTCTTTTGTCCCTTGAATCTCTTGATCCGGAAGCGCTTTTCGGTTCCGGCCGTTCAGGAAATCACACCGAGTTCGCGCCCGACCGCGCCGAACGCCTCGACCGCACGGTCGATGTCGGCGCTGGAATGGGCGGCCGACATTTGCGTGCGGATGCGCGCCTGGCCCTTCGGCACTACCGGAAACGAGAAGCCGATGACATAGATGCCGCGCTTCAGCATGCGCGCCGCCATTTCTTGCGCCAGTGTCGCATCGCCCAACATGACGGGGACGATTGGATGGTCGGCCCCTGCCAGCGTAAAGCCGAGCTTACCCATTTCAGACCGGAAGCGCGCCGCATTGGCATAGAGGCGCTGACGCAGCGCATCGCCATTGCCGATCAGTTCGAAAACCCGGATCGAGGCGCCTGCGATCGCCGGCATCAGCGTGTTGGAAAACAGATAGGGCCGCGAGCGCTGGCGCAGCCAGTCGACCACTTGGCTCTTGCCCGATGTGTAGCCGCCAGATGCGCCGCCC
Source organism: Mesorhizobium sp. M6A.T.Cr.TU.017.01.1.1 (assembly GCF_004023115.1). Classification (NCBI taxonomy): domain Bacteria; kingdom Pseudomonadati; phylum Pseudomonadota; class Alphaproteobacteria; order Hyphomicrobiales; family Phyllobacteriaceae; genus Mesorhizobium; species Mesorhizobium sp. M6A.T.Cr.TU.017.01.1.1. The sequence continues at coordinate 8,774 of NZ_RZTA01000030.1, read as the reverse complement.
AATGCCTTGCCGAGCGTGCCGGTGATGATGTCCACCCTGCCCTCGACGCCGCAATGCTCGGCCGAGCCGCGGCCGTTCTTGCCGACGAAGCCGACCGCATGGCTGTCGTCGACCATCACCATCGCGTCGTATTTCTCGGCGAGATCGCAAACGCCCTTTAGATTGGCGATGATGCCGTCCATGGAAAATACACCGTCGGTGGCGATCAGCCGAAAACGGCAATCCATTGCCTCCTTCAGCCGCGATTCCAGATCGGCCATGTCGTTGTTGGCGTAGCGGAAGCGCTTCGCCTTTGACAGCCGCACGCCGTCGATGATCGAGGCGTGGTTCAGCGCGTCGGAGATGACCGCATCCTCCTCGCCGAGCAGCGTCTCGAACAGGCCGCCATTGGCATCGAAGCAGGAGCCGTAGAGGATCGTGTCCTCCATGCCGAGGAAGCCAGAAATCGTTGCCTCGAGCTGCTTGTGCTCTTCCTGCGTGCCGCAGATGAAACGCACCGACGCCATGCCATAACCATAGCGGTCGAGTGCCTGCTTGGCCGCATCGCGCAATTCGGCGCTGTCGGCGAGGCCGAGATAGTTGTTGGCGCAGAAATTCAGCACCTTCTCGCCGCCCACCTCGATCTCGGCCGATTGCGTCGAGGTGATCACCCGCTCGGATTTGTAGAGGCCGGCAGATTTCAGCCCTTGAAGCTCGCTATCGATATGGGAGAGGAATGCCGCGCTCATGATCAGGCCCTGTTGAGAGTGAATGGACTGTCGCCCCACGCGGGCGAAAAATCCACCGCAAAAGCGACCGTTTCGGTGACGCGACGGCCAGTGGCCAGAATGCCGCCAACGGCGGATGCTCAAATGCGTGTGCGGCGCGAAAGAACGCGATAACCATTTCGCGAGCTTTCCACCGCTACCGCTATCGCCGCTCTGTCGACTTCCAAAGCTGTTAACATTTTCAAGCCAATGGTTCTCGCACCCAAAAAATCTGTCGGCGAGAGGGACCGCCCCAGAAAATGTCGCAGCAACCGGCGCAAACCATTTCGGGCAGGCTCGTCCTGTTGATCAAGGCCGGCTATTGGCTGGCGCTGCTGATCATTGCCGCCATGGTGATGGCCTCCTTCATCCTTCTCCAGCAAATGATGGCTGCCCAACGGCACAACGACACGCTGCTCGACATTGTCGGCATGCAAAAGACGCTGTCGCAACGCATTGTCTTCCTTGCCAACGCGGCAGGTGCTGCTTCGCGCGACCAACAACCGGCTCTGGTCACCGCATTCAAACAGGCAACGGCGGAGTTCGAGAGGAACTACGACCTTCTGCTCGAGCGGGTCGTCGCCGACCCGGCGTCACCGGCAAGGTTCGATCCAAAATCAGTCGAGAGCGTACTTTTCACCAAGCCGTTTCATCTCGATTACTTCTCGGTCGGGCTCATCGCCAACGGCGAACGACTGGTTTCGGCGTTTGAATCACAATTCGGCATGGCCGACAATGGCGGCTACAAAGGCGGCGGCGAACGCGTCAACCTCGACGCTTCCATCGCCAATGCGACCCTGTCGGGCTATGCGGCACTCGGCCAGCGCATCAGCGCGCATGCCGACGCACGATCGGAAACACTTCTCGATCTCCATCGAACGCTGTTCTACACCACCATCGGCGTCATCGTGCTGGTGGCACTTTTCATCTTCAGGCCGATGTCGAACACCATTCTGCGCAAGACGCACGAACTGATCGATGCCCGCAATTCGATGGCCTTCATCGCCGTGCATGACGGCCTTACCGGTCTGCACAACCGCACCTTCCTGACCGACCATTTAGAAGCACTGATAAAGGGCGCGCAGCGTCGGCGAGAACGGCTTGCGGCGGTCCAGCTCGACCTCGACCGATTCAAGCAGATCAACGATACGCTCGGCCACGCTGCCGGCGACTATGTGCTTGTGGTGACGGCGCAGCGGATGCGCGATTCCTGCCGGGCGTCGGATCTCTGCGTGCGTCTCGGCGGCGACGAGTTCGTGATGATCCTCAATGGTGCCGGCGGCACCGAGGATATCAACATGGTCGCTAGGCGCGTGCTGACGCAGATCAACGAGCCGATCGTTTTTCGGGGCACGACCATCCTTCCGGGCGCCAGCGCCGGCGTCGCCGTCTATCCGGTCGACGCCGACAATGCGCAGGATCTGCTCGTCCATGCCGACCTCGCGCTCCACGCCGCCAAGAAGCAAAGCGGTGGCAGTCTCTCATTCTTCTCCGAGGAGTTGCGGCATGAACTCGATTACCGCAAGCAGCTCGAGCGCGACATCAGGATCGCGATCTCGGAGGAGGCGTTCCAGGTCTACTTCCAGCCGCAGGTTTCGTTGTCGAACGGCACGATCGGCGGCATCGAAGCGCTGGTTCGCTGGAAACATGCCGAGCGCGGTATGATCGCACCGGGCGAGTTCATTCCCGTCGCTGAGAAATGTGGCCTCATGTCCGCGGTCGGCCGCATCGTTATCGCCAAGGCAATCAGCGAGGCGGCCGAGTGGGACCGCGCCGGTGTTGCCTTCGGACGGCTCGCCGTCAACGTGTCCGGCTCCGAACTGCGTGAGCCCGATTTCGACGCGTTTCTCTTCGATACGCTTGAAAAGGCCGGTCTGCCGCCACAAAAACTGTCGCTGGAAATCGTCGAATCCGTCATCCTCGACGACGAGAAGACCGGCATCGCGGCAAAGCTTCGGCATATTCGCGCCGCGGGCGTCCATCTCGAGCTCGACGATTTCGGCACCGGCTACGCGTCGCTCAGCCACGTCAACCCGAACGAGATCGACCGACTGAAGATCGATCGCCGCTTCGTCCAGAACATCAATGAGAACGGCGACAACACCAAGATCGTGAGAGCCATCACCGAACTCGCCCGTGGCCTCGGCATCTCGATTGTCGCCGAGGGCGCCGAAACCGAAGCCGAGCTCGACTCGCTGATGGCGATCGGCTGCGACCAGGTGCAGGGCTATTCCATCGCCTTCCCGATGCCGCAGGACAAGGCACGCGAATGGCTGGTCGCGCGGGCACCGAAGAAAGCCAGGCTGACGGTGCTACGGGGAAGCCTGGCGTAAGGCGCCAACCTTGACAAGCCTCCTCAGAAATGGCCGCTTGTCGTGATCGGAAACGGATATTCCGGATGCTGGTGCCGCTTCGCCTTGCGTGCTGATCGTGCTGTTTTTTGCTCTCCCTGCAGGCGCCACCGATCGCACCATCTATATGATCTAGTATTGCAAGCCGGCTTGCCGGAACGAGGCGGAACATCGTCGTCATCACCGGGAAAAGCCGCCAGCAATTGTCCGAAGCTCGGCATACGCGCCAACCGTTCGTATTCTTCGAATGACAGGATCACGGCCTGCCTGCGGCCATGTCGCATGATGATGGCGGGTTCTCCCGCGACCGCCTGATCGACCAATGCTGAAAGCGTAGCACTGGCATCCTTCAACTGAATTTCGCGCATGGCATTGTCCTAGGCCTGTCCGTTCCTAACCTTCAACATTCGCCCGCAACGCCGCCAGTACCGCAGCAAACTCCGCCAGCCTGTCGTCGGACAGCCCCTTCCGCAGCCGCTTGTCGAAGGCGAACGCGGCGATGCGCAATTTCAGGAACAGCGCCTCGCCGGCCTCGGTCAGCTCGACCTGGTGAACCCGGCGGTTCACCGGATCGCGACGCCGGGTCAGCAGCCCTTGCATCTCCATCGCGTTCAGATGATGGGTCAGCGTCGCCCCTTGGATGCCGATCATGCCGGCGAGCTCGCGCTGGTTTGCGAGTTCGCGCGACTTGATCGACAACAGAGTGACCCAGACCGGCAGCGTGCCGCCTGCCTCGACCAAGGCGGCGTCGAAGGCCTGTGCGACAAGCTTTGCGGTCCGGGCAAGATTCATCCCGACTGGCGGGCGGTCAAATGGCGTCATGATCCGACACTAGAGCAAGGGAAAGGTCGATGGAACTGGCCCATGTCTTATACATTGACATCTAATCATTTGATATCTAATCTTTAGGGCAGCGGCGGGCACAGGAGGAGAAGCGATCATGCAATATGTCTACATCGTCGTCCTCGGCCTTCACGTCATGGCGGGCGTGTTCTGGGCCGGCACCACCATCGCGGTTGGCCGCGACCCAGACATCCGGGCGGAGCGGTTCTTCCGGCCGCAAATGGGCGCGGCCGGCATGGTGTTCCTCACCGGCATACTGCTCTGGTATTTTTTCCATGAAGGCGTTTTCGGCTCGATGGAGAAAGTTCTGGCACTGGGCATCGTGACAGCCCTGATTGCCGCCGGCGTTCAGGGCGCGCTCGTCGGCTCCGCCAGCAGACAACTGGCCGGCGCCGACGCCGCGACGCAAACCCATTTGCGCGCAAAGATGACACGAGGCGAACGCATCGCCGGCGGGCTCCTGGTCATCACCGTGTTCTGCATGGCCACCGCCAGGATGTTTTGAGCGGCCTGCCACAATCGCAATTTCGGGATCGTACGGTGACCGGTAACAGGCCGGCGTCGTACGCGGCGCGCAGATCGGACTGAAGTGCCTGGTGGCCCTCCGTACGGCGGTTCGGCTGCGCGCCACCAATCAATCCAAAGCGATCCTCAGATCCGCAATCCGAACCTGATGCCGTCATAGATGGCGGCGTGGATGTTGCGCGAGGCGACCGCGTCGCCGATGCGGAAAAGCACGAAACCGCCTTGCGGATTGCGCGCCGGAAAAATGTCGCCACCACTGACCAGCCGCTCGTAATCGACCGCGCCGCCGTTTTTCGACAGCGGTTTCAGCGCGAGATAGAGATCGTCGAGCGGCAGCGTGCCATGCTCGACCACCACCTGATCGACCCGCCGCTCGCCGCGCCAGCCGTCTGCGAAGTCGGAGGCAAGCTCGGCGACCAGTTGATTGCCCTCGCGCCGCACCGAGCGCAGCCGCGTGTTGATGGTGATGGTCACGCCCTTTTCCTGGAAGGCGCGCATATAGGGCACGTGGTTCATGCCGCCCATTTCCGGGGCGAAGAAGCGCTCGGGCGAAACAAGCTCCAGCTTCGAACCCGCGGTCGCGATCAGCTCTGCCGCGCCCATGCCCTGATGGCCGCCATTGTCGTCGTAGAGCAGCACGTTTTCGGCCGGCTTGATGCTGCCGGCCATGATGTCCCAACTGGAAGTGACGAGGCTATCGCCTGCCACCAGCGGTGGGTTCTGCGGCAGGCCGCCGGTGGCGACCACCACCACGTCGGGGGACAGCGCCAGCACGTCGTCCTTCTCCGCCCAGGTGTCGTAGCGGATCTCAACACCGAGCCGGTCGAGCTCGGCCAGCCGCCAGTCGATGATGCCGATCAGCTCCTTGCGGCGCGGGTTCTGTGTCGCCAGCCGCACCTGGCCGCCGGCCTGGCTCGACGCTTCCAGCACCGTGACCTCATGCCCGCGCTCGGCCGCGACACGCGCCGCCTCCAGGCCGCCTGCACCGGCGCCGACGACGACCACCTTCCGTCTCGGTCCCTCGGTTCTCGGGATGATGTGCGGAATATCAGCCTCGCGGCCGGTTGCCGCATTGTGGATGCACAGCGCCTCGCCACCCTCATAGATGCGGTCGAGGCAGTAGGTGGCGCCGACGCAAGGCCGGATCTCGTGCTCGCGGCCCTCCATCACCTTTCTGACGATATGCGGATCGGCGATGTGGGCGCGCGTCATGCCGACCATGTCGAGCTTGCCGGTGGCGATGGCATGGCGGGCGGTGGCGACATCGGAAATGCGCGCCGCATGGAAGGTCGGGAATTTTGTCGCCGCCCTCACCTCGCCGGCGAAGTCGAGATGCGGCGAGGCGCGCATGCCGGTCACCGGGATGACCCTAGTCAGCGCGGCATCGGTTTCGATCGAGCCGCGGATGATGTTGAGAAAATCAACCTTGCCGGAGCCGGCCAGCCGCCTGGCGATCTCGACGCCCTCCTGTTTCGACAAGCCTTTTTCGAAATCCTCGTCGGCGACCATGCGAATGCCGACGACGAACTTTTCGCCGACCGCCGACCGCACGGCGTCGAGCACCATGCCGGTGAAGCGCAAGCGGTTGTCGAGCGAGCCGCCGAAATCGTCATCGCGCTGGTTGGTGGCCGGCGACCAAAAGCCGTCCATCAGATGGCCGTAGGCCTCGAACTCGATGCCGTCGAGGCCGGCGACCTGGCAGCGTTGGGCGGCCGCGGCATAGTCGGCAATGATGCGCTCCATGTCCCAGTCCTCGATGGTCTTGGGGAAGGCGCGATGCGCCGGCTCGCGCACCGGTGAGGCCGACAGCACCGGCAGCCAGTCGGCCTTGTTCCAGCCGGTACGGCGGCCGAGATGGGTGATCTGGATCATCACCTTGCAGTCATGCTCATGGCAGGCATCAGCGAGTTCCGTGAGCCACGGCACGATGCGGTCGTCATAGACGTGCAGATTGCCGAACGCGGCCGGACTGTCGCGCGAGACGATCGCCGAGCCTGCGGTCATGGTCAGCGCCATGCCGCCTTTGGCCTTTTCGGCGTGGTAGAGCCGGTAGCGCTCTTTCGGCATGCCATCCTCGGAATAGGCCGGCTCGTGACTGGTCGACATGACCCGGTTCTTCAGCGTCAAATGTTTGAGCTGATAAGGCTGGAGAAGCGGATCGTTGCTGGTCATCGTGGCCCTGCTGTTTCAAATTGTGCTAATGAGCGGCAAATTTTTGTTTTTCGCATGTCGTTATCCTAAAACCGCTGCGCAGTTTTGGGCGACATGCAGTAAGGAAACCGCCCATGACCGATACGAAGAACCTTACTCAGCTCGGCACCAACGTCGAGGCGCCACGGAGCCCTGAAGCGGCAGTCCTTGAAACCGTGCCATTTTCGCGCGGCGACGGGCCGCCGGCCATCGTCCGCTTCACCTGCCCGGAATTCACCTCGCTCTGTCCGGTCACCGGCCAGCCGGATTTCGCCCATATCGTCATCGACTATGCGCCCGATATGCTGCTGGTGGAATCGAAGTCGCTCAAGCTGTTCATGACCTCGTTTCGCAACCATGGCGCCTTCCACGAAGAGTGCACCGTTATGATCGGCCGCCGCATTATCGCCGCGACCAAACCACTGTGGTTGCGCATTGGCGGCTATTGGTATCCGCGCGGCGGCATTCCCATCGACGTGTTCTGGCAGACCGGCGCGCCGCCGGAAGGCGCGTGGCTGCCCGACACCGGTGTCGCACCCTATCGCGGGCGCGGGTGAGTTTCGAAACGATCGATCTCGCATCAGTTGAGCGGCAGCCGCCGGTAGCGGCCGGGATTGTTCGGGTCGCTGAAATGGCCCATGGGCCCGTGCTCGGCGAAGTGCCCCGCCCAGCGCTTCATCGCGGCTGGGTCGAGTTCGACACCCAGTCCATCGCCCTCCGGCACGCGCACCGTGTTGCCGGTCTGCCGGAAAGGACCATCCTTGATGACATCGCCGATCTGCCAGCGAAACAGCGATTGCGATGCTTCGGTGATCCACGGCGTCGCCGCCACGACATGCAGATAGGCTGACGTCATGATGCCGAGATCGTTCGAGTAGCACCAGAACCCCTTGCCCATCGCCTCACAGGCGGCGATGAATTTCAGGGTTCTCGACAATCCGCCGAGTGCTGCGAAGTTGCAGACGAAGTAATCCGGCGCGCCAAGCGCGACCGCTCGTCTGAGATCGGGAATGTGTGTGGAGAACGGAATGCGCGAATGCTGGCGCAGCGCTGCCATCTCCTCGAAGGTCGCGACCGGATCCTCGTAATTGCGGATGTTGAACGGTTCGATCTCGCGCAGCACCCAGCGCGCGGTGGTCAGCGACCACTGCATGTTGGAATCGAGCTTGATCTGTGCCTTCTCGCCGAGCGCCTCGCGCAACATCCGCACCGTCCGGATCTCAAGCTCGGGATCGCCCATGATCAACTTGCCTTCGAAGATCGTCGAGCCATGCTGCTCGCGCATCCTCAGGCAGTAGTCGACGATCGCTTCGGGCGTCATCTCGCCGCCCGCCCCGTCCTGTGCGGGACGAAAGGCGAAATACTCCGAAAACGGAATGTCCTTGCGGACCGCGCCGCCAAGCAGCTTGTAGAGCGGCATGCCGAACACCTTGCCTCTGATGTCCCACAATGCCAGCTCGACGGCTCCGAACGCCACGGATGCGGCATTCTCGCCGGTGTTGGCGGTGATCTGCCAGGGCGGCACGCAGCGCGCCTCGCAGTCGGCGATGTCGAGCGGATCGGCGCCGATCAGCGCCGGCGCGATCTCGGCCTTGATCACTTCGCCGAAATGCCACCAAGGCGCCTCGCCCAGTCCGACCACGCCTTCGTCGGTCTCGACCTCGATGATCGATTTCGAGGCGCCGCCATAAAGCCCGGCCGTCCACCAGAACGGCGCGTCTAGCGGAACGTTGACATGGGTGACGCGGATGTTGGTGATCTTCATCGGTTCCCTTCTCACTCGCACTGGTATTGGCTGAGCGCCCATTCGCCGGTCACCGACAGAAGGTCCGTGACCTTCCAGTCACCGTCGACTTTCCTGAATTTCCATTCCAGCCGGTGCGGATTGCCGGCGACGACGAAGGCGACGACGACCTTGGCCGCGTCGCCATTGACCGCTTCGATAGTCTTCAAGCTCTTGTCGATCTCGGTCTTGTCGTATTGCGCATTGTCGAGCGCCATATTGGGATCGAGGCATTCGCCCTGCCCCGATTTCCGCAGCGCGTCGCTCTTGTCGAGTACCGACTTCGCCGGATCGGCGAAGTGGCTGCGCTGGGCCGGATCGAGCTCGAGCCCGACA
>NZ_RZTA01000304.1:0-418 GCF_004023115.1 Mesorhizobium sp. M6A.T.Cr.TU.017.01.1.1 | reverse complement strand
GCGACATGGCCGGGCGGCCGGGCTCACCCCTTCGCCAGCTTGCGGATCGCGCTCGATGACAGCGACGAGCGCGGGCCGTGAATGAAGGTCCAGGCCGGCGCCTTCATGCGGGCAAGCCGCGGCGCATCGCCCTCGTCGATGCGGGCATAGTCGAAGGTCTTGGCGACGACCGAGGACAGGAACGACAGCGTCGCGCCCGGGCGGTCGATGACGGCGATCGGGAAGGTCATGACGATCTCGCGCCAGCGCTGCCAGCGATGGAAATCGCGCAGACTGTCGGCACCCATGATCCAGACGAAGTCGACACCGGGGTTGCGCGCCTTGACCAGCGCCAGCGTATCGGCGGTGTAGCGGACGTGATGGGCGGCTTCGAAAGCGGTGACCTTGATCTTCGGGTTCTTGGCGATCTGTTCCGACA
>NZ_RZTA01000303.1:0-419 GCF_004023115.1 Mesorhizobium sp. M6A.T.Cr.TU.017.01.1.1 | reverse complement strand
CGATTCGCTTCTGGCTGGCGACTGGACCGTCCTCAAGGACGCGCTCTGGCACCTGCTTCTGCCGGCCTTCGTGCTCGGCTGGACGGTTTCGGGAACCATATCGCGGCTGGTGCGCGCCAACATGCTGGATGTGATGAGCCGCGAGTTCGTGCTCACCGCGCGCGCCAAGGGGGCGAGCGAATTCCGCGTCGTCATCGTCCATGCGCTGCGCAACACCATGGTGCCGACCCTGACCGTCATCGGCTATTCCTTCGCCTATCTGATCACCGGCGCGGTGCTGACCGAAACCATCTTCTCCTGGCCGGGCATGGGATCCTATGCCGTGGAGGCAGCGCGTGCGCTCGACTTCCCGGCGATCATCGGCGTCACCATCGTCGGTGGTCTCGCCTTCCTGGTCACCAACCTTATCACCGACATAC
>NZ_RZTA01000302.1:0-419 GCF_004023115.1 Mesorhizobium sp. M6A.T.Cr.TU.017.01.1.1 | reverse complement strand
GTCGCATTCCATGCCGCAATGGATCGGGCCTGTCTTGCCGTCCTCGGATGCGTGATTGCACCAGCCGCCGGCCCATTCAGGCGCCTTGGCGCCGCGCACGGTGGTGGCGATGAAAGCATTGTAGGACGTGTCGGAATTCGCGGTCGGTTCCTCGTTCGGCCGGCTGACCGGATCATGGCCGTAGTAGAAGAAGATCCGCGCCACCTTCTGCTTCGGGTGCGCCTTGAGATGCGCCCCATCATAGACGCGGCCGAAACAGGCATCAGCGCCGTTCGGACTGAGTTCGGTAAGCTTCAGCGCATCGTCGGCGGAGGCCGATCCGGCAAGCGCGCCGAGCAGCACGGCGCAAAACCCGGCGCCGGCAACCGTCTTCCATTCCCCCAACCCAAACGCCCATTCCTTCAACGCCATGTGACCTC
>NZ_RZTA01000301.1:0-392 GCF_004023115.1 Mesorhizobium sp. M6A.T.Cr.TU.017.01.1.1 | reverse complement strand
AAACTCATCCAGCACGCCGGCGGTGGCGGCAGCCGTTGCCGGTGGCGTGAAATCGGCAAGCACCCGCCTCCAGACGCCGGTGGCGCGCTCGCTTGCCGTCTTCGAGCCGCTTTGCGTCCAGTTGCCGAAATTCGACCAGTCGGCCACCAGCGGTTCATAGAAGGCGGTGCGATAGCGCGCCATGGTGTGGCCGGCCGAGAAGAAATGGCCGCCCGGCTGCACCTCGGCGATCGCTTCGAAACCGATGGAATCGCTGTCGCCAGGTGTCGGGGCACAGAGCTCGGCCACTGTCTGCAAAGCCTCGATGTCGGTGACCAGCTTTTCGAAGGAAACGCTTAAGCCCCCCTCCAGCCAGCCGGCGGCATGGATGCACATCGTCGCCCCCGCCAGCA
>NZ_RZTA01000300.1:0-434 GCF_004023115.1 Mesorhizobium sp. M6A.T.Cr.TU.017.01.1.1 | reverse complement strand
AGGCTATTTTTCTTCAACGCCGCAACCATCTTTTGGAATTCGCCCGGCTTTGCCGCGATGGCCTTGCGCATCGCCAGCAGCAGCGCCGGCTCCGGCTGCCACCACGCAATGTCGGCGAAGCAGCGCTCAAGCCCGACATGCACGTAGAACACGCCCTGCTCCATCTTGGTGCCGTCGGGCGACAGGATGGCCGACAAATGCCTGTTGTAGGGCCGCTTGTCCTTGGCGAAGCGCACGTCGCGATTGATCCGGAACAGCGACTTCTTGCGGTCGCCGCGCAGGCCGAGACCTGCCTCCGCGAAGCGCTCGGTCAGCGTCTCGTCGAGATCACCGAGCGGATCGCGCAACTCCTGTTCGAAGAGGTCGCGATTCTGCAGGAACCACTCGCCGCTCTGGTGGCAATCCAGCGCCTTGAGGAACGGAATGGCTTTGGG
>NZ_RZTA01000299.1:0-437 GCF_004023115.1 Mesorhizobium sp. M6A.T.Cr.TU.017.01.1.1 | reverse complement strand
TCGAGTCCTTGCCCTTGACGCCGAATTCCTTCAGCGGCACGCGGCCTTCGACCTTGAGGCCGACGTCGATGATAGCCATGTCCTTTTCGATCGCGGTGATCGTGCCCTTGACGACTTGGCCTTCGCCGGAATGGCCGGCGGAAAAAGATTCTTCGAGCAGGCTCGCGAAATCATCGCGAGTGGGATTTGCAACTGACATAGTTTCTCCTGGAGTGCCCCGCATCTCAAGCGGGGCGGGCGCCGTGGGTTAGCGTTGCGTTGGCCTGCCGGCGTTCCGGGCTTGCAAAAGCCCTTGGCCGCCTAAGCGGCAATTCCGGCGCATGAAGAATGCTGGCAGGCTGGTTCGTGCCCGATGGGTATCTTTTCGCCGCCGGCAATCGGCAACGGGTGGAAAATCCCGGCTCAGGCTTTGTTTCTCTTGGCCAGAACGTCGTCGA
>NZ_RZTA01000298.1:0-438 GCF_004023115.1 Mesorhizobium sp. M6A.T.Cr.TU.017.01.1.1 | reverse complement strand
ATCGCCAGCATGAGGGTTGCATTGGTATACGGCGCGATATGTCCGAATACGACGTTCTGGCCGGTTGCCATAATGAAGAGCGGATGCACCAGCATGGGCGCCGAGACGACATGCAGCCAGAAAGCGCAATCGGACCAGATCTTGCGTCGATCCCTATCGTAAATGTCAAAAGCTACACCCGTTGCGAACACGATCAGGCCGCAGATCAGCGGCATGTAAAGGGCCGCGCGAAGCAATTCGGGAACGTCCTCGAGGCGCGGCGGCGCAATCGCGCCGGTTGTCACACTGTCATACAGGATTATCGCCGTTTGCAGGAAGGCAAGCAGTGTGAAGGCGATGTCGATAGTCCCGGCAATGATGGGGACTCGAAAGCGCCAGAAATAGATCGCCGCCGCGATTATTCCTCCGCCCAGGAACAGATATCCGGCCCGGGATCGC
>NZ_RZTA01000297.1:0-439 GCF_004023115.1 Mesorhizobium sp. M6A.T.Cr.TU.017.01.1.1 | reverse complement strand
GGCAATGTGTCCGGCAAGAGAGCCGGACACATTGCCTACACATTTCGGCTTACACATTTCGCAGTCGCACACTGAGCCGGCTGGCACCGTTCGGCCCCGATTTCCATGGCCTTGAACCAAAGAAGCAATGGTCACGCCGCGTGACGTATTGCATCGCAGCAATTAGTTGTTAACTTCCCCGCGAGACATCTAGGGCTCGGCGCGGCTCGCCGTCCCTTCGGTCGCAGGCAGCAGCGGGGTTCTCGATGTTCTACCAGCTCTATGAGATGAACCACGCCGCCCTGCAGCCGGCGCGCCTCTATGCCGACGCGGTGCGGATGTTTTACTCCAATCCGCTCAATCCGTTTTCCCACACGCAATGGGGCCGTTCGATCGCGGCGACGGCCGAACTGTTCGAGCGCACCACGCGCCGCTACGGCAAGCCGGCCTTCGGCCTGAC
>NZ_RZTA01000002.1:0-130586 GCF_004023115.1 Mesorhizobium sp. M6A.T.Cr.TU.017.01.1.1 | reverse complement strand
ACTTCGCCTGGATCCAGCTCGGTGGTCTGCGCGTCGGTAAGGACGAATCGGCCTTCGATACGTTCATCGGCTACGCCGGCAACGTCATGAACGATACGCTGGTTCCCTATGGCGGCTTCGACACCAACGTCGTCCAGTACTACTTCGACGCCGGCAACGGCTTCTCCGCCGTCGTCTCGCTCGAAGAAGGCTACGGCCCCTTCACGATCGACAGCTACGTTCCGCATGTCGTCGGCGGCGTGAAGTGGACGCAGGGCTGGGGCGCGATCACCGGCGTCGTTGCTTACGACAGCGCCTACGAAGAGGTGGCCGGCAAGGTTCGCCTCGACATCACGCCGATGGAGAACCTGTCGCTGTTTATCATGGCCGGCTACGGCACGGACGACAACCTCACGGATCCGGACTGGAGATTCCCCGCCGGCGGCCGCGGCATGTACAAGCTGTGGAGCGGCAATTGGGCAGTCTGGGGTGGTGGCACCTACACCATCAACGAGAAGACCTCGTTCAACACCCAGATCTCGTATGACGAGGGCGAAAACCTCGGCGTCGTGGCGAACATCGCCTATGACATCGTCCCCGGCCTGACGATCACGGCGGAAGCCTCCTACTTGCACGCCGGAGAGTTCGGCGAGGCCGGCTTCTCCAACTGGACCGGTGCGGACGACGAGGACAGCTTTGGCGGCCAGCTCCGCTTCCAGCGCTCGTTCTAATCAGCATCGTCTGACTGAACTCGAACCCGGCGGGCAACCGCCGGGTTTTTTCGTATCGGCCTGGCTGTCAAATTGCGTATGCATGCGCCGCTGATACCGGCCATGGATCGTTCTCTGTTAGATCGGCCTGCAGCCGCCAATCTCCAACACTGGCGATTGGCCAAAAGCCACCATGCCTTCGTCGTCCCAGGGCGGAGCGAACGCAAAGCGGGAGCGCAGCCCCTGGGATGCATGCGGTCCTCACTTGGAAACAGGTTAACTCAAAGGCTGGCGATCCTTCGCGCCCCCTCTGTCCGGCAGGCCAGAGGGGCGCGCTGTCCCTCCAGCGTCTCGAAAGATTCTGCACCGCAGCAGCGCTTGGCGGCTGAAGGTCGGTTGGTAGCGAACCTATGCGATCCAGAGTCTCGTGCCCCCCCCAACGCGGACCGCCTACCTCAAGTCAAATCTCTGCAAGATCGCCCAGCGACTGTATCAGCGGCTGAATTTCGTTTTCATAATTCTTCCAGCGCTTGACGGACGATTTGTAAATCGGTTGCCGAACCTGCCAGCGACTGGGCGTGTTGACCGAACCATCCCTGTCGAAAAAGCGCAGGCAGGCGTCATCCCAAGGCAGCCCGAGATAATCTATGAGGCGGCGCGACTGCGCCTCCTGGTCCTCAACCAGTGTTTCGTAGCGATTTTCGAAGATGAGGCCGGGAAAAACCTCGTTCCAATGCCGCATCAGGCGGTCATATTCGCGATAATACAGGCCTAGTGTTTTCAGGTCGGTATTGTAGCTGTGTCCCTCGCTGAAGTTGAGGACAAAGCAAGAGACGCAATTGTCGATGGCGTCACGACGGCAATGAATGATGCGCGCGTTGGGAAAGAGAAGGCCGATAAGGCCGATCAGTTCAAAATTGTGCGGCTCCTTATCGACGACGCGAAGCGCGGCAGGCGCCCGCTCCCGCAAATAGGACAGGTGCTCTTCGGCCAAGGTTCTGGACAGGTCTTCCGTGATCGACATGATTGGCTGGTTCAAATTCCCAGCCGCTGAGGTTTTGAGGCCGATTGCATTCGCGACCCGCCTTAATTTGCTAAGCTCCCCTGCACCATGAACAACTGGATGGCTGGCGCAGATCTGCTCCGTCAGCGTCGTCCCCGAGCGGGGCATGCCAACCACGAACACAGGCACTTCGGAAGGATTTCCATAGCCGGCCCTGGTAGCTAAAAAGTCCGGCGTGAAGATTTCAATCATCGAGTCGACCCAGCGACGATACAAGTCGATATCGAACTCGTAGCCGGAGGCCTGTTTCGCCTTGTTGAAATGGTCGAATGCCTCACTATAGCGCTTGAGGTCGTTCAGCACCTTGCCGGCGGCATAATGGAGTTGCAGCGCGCCGGCTGGATGGAGCTTCGGGCTGGCGAGTTCACGAAGGATGAATTGGAGTTCCTCAGGCTCTTCGGTGAACTTTCGCGTCTGTACAAGGTCGTTGTAGGCGCTCGGCACCTCAATGCGACGTTCGATCGCTTCTTTCAGGTAGACGGCGGCTTCATCCATGCGCCCCAGGCCGCTAAGCGCGCTGGCCAGACCCGCTCGAACCTTGGGATGGTCGCGGTTGATTTTCAGCGCCTTCTCGTAGAGCGGCAATGCCATGTCTGGTTTGTCAAACGCTATGTAAGCGCGCCCCAGTGCACAAAGTGCCTCGATAAGGTCCGGCTGCAGTTTCAAGGCGTACTGCATATGCTTGATTGCTGGCGAATATTCGCTGACCTTCACATAGGCCTCGCCCAGGCTGAGGTGGTAATAGGCGTTTTTAGGTTCCTCGCCGACCGCCCGTGCGAAATATCGCAAGGCCATCTCATTATCATAACCCAGATATAAGGTCCCCAAGATGTACAACGCGAGCGGATGGTTTGGTGTGCGCGCCAGAACGCGAAGGCATAGATCCTGAGCCTCGTCGAGGCGCTTTGCCTGCTGATGGATATATGCCTGTTTCAGCAGCGCGTCGTCGGCCTGCGCACGCGATTGAGCGTTTCCTTGATTCACTATCGGCGTCAGTATCGGCGCCTTCGCTTTTGGCGCGGGGCCGGGCTTGAGGTGCTTGGACCAGGCAGGCGGGAGTCGATTGTTCATGATATCTCGCTAGCAAAACGAGCGGGGAAAATCCAGCATGCTGGTTGCAGCCAAGGGGAGCTTGCGCGGCCAACTGTGCCGCGCTAGCAAGAAGCCCCTTTGGAACGAGCCTTTGCCATGCGCCAGCGCCCTCCCCTCACGCCAATCATCAGCGCGCTTCCTTCGACGGTGCCGTTTGTCGGCCCGGAGGCGCAGGAGCGGGACCGCGGCCGCGCGTTTCGCGCCCGCATCGGCGCCAATGAGAGCAGTTTCGGGCCGTCGCCGCGCGTCATCGCCCGCATGGCCGGTGTCGCCCGCGACATGTGGATGTATTGCGACCCCGACAATCACGATTTGAAGGTGGCCGTCGCCGCGCATCTCGGCGTCAGCGCCGAAAACGTGGTTGTCGGCGAAGGCATAGACGGTTTGCTCAGCCTCGTGGCGCGCATGTATGTGGCGCCCGGCGATGCGGTGGTCACCTCGCTCGGCGCCTATCCGACCTTCAACTTCCATATTGCCGGCGTCGGTGGCCGGCTGGTCGCGGTTCCCTACGAGAACGACCGGGAAAGCCTGGACGGCCTATTGGCTACGGTCGCCAAGGAAAACGCGCCGCTGGTCTATTTGTCCAACCCAGACAATCCGATGGGAAGCTGGTGGGAGGCGGCCGAGCTCGTCCGCTTCATCGAAGCCCTGCCAGAAACCACCATGCTGGTGCTCGACGAGGCCTATGGCGAGATGGGCCCGGCCTCGGCGCTGCCGTCGATCGATATCTCCAGGCCGAACGTCATCCGCATGCGTACCTTCTCGAAGGCCTACGGATTGGCCGGCATACGCTGCGGCTATGCGGTGGCGGACGCCCAGGTGATCCGCGATTTCGAGAAGATCCGCAACCATTACGGCGTCAGCCGCATGGCGCAGATCGCCGGCGTCGAGGCGCTTGCCGATCAAGACTATCTGGAGAGTGTGGTGGCGCGGGTCGCTGCCGGCCGCCGGCGCATCGCAGAGATAGCCGAAGCGAACGGGCTGAAGCCGCTGCCTTCGGCAACAAATTTCGTCACCATAGACTGCGGCGGCGACGGCGCCTTCGCGCTAAGTGTGCTGCAGGCGCTGCTGTCGCGTGACGTGTTCATCCGCAAGCCGATGGTGCCGGTGCTCGACCGCTGCATCCGGGTCAGCGTCGGCCTCGACCACGAGCTCGACATCTTTGCCGAGGAGCTGCCCGGTGCGCTGGCGGCGGCTCGGGGGAACTGAGGATCGCAAAGTCGTCGTTTCGGCCTGCCGCTATTTCCCCCCGTCACCGAGCAGGCACATGACCCGCTTCAAGGCGTCCGCAAGCTCGGCGGCTTCGTTGTCGGCCAGGCCAGCCGTCAGCCGGGTGAGATCGCGATCCGCCGCCGACTGAAGCGTGGCCAGCTCCGAGTTTCCCCTCGCGGACAGCGACAGGATGCGCCGACGCCGGTCGCCCGGGTCGGCACGCAGTTCGGTCAGGCCCATGGCGGCGAATTTTCTGAGGATCCGCGTGACATAGGCCGGGTCCAGCCGGAGTTCGCCGGCAATCGAGGACGCCGCCGGCCCAAGATCGAGATGGAATGCCTGCGCAAAAAACCCTGCCTCGCCGCTCGGGTTGGCAGCGCCGACGCCCGCCCGGTGACCCAGCTCGAACAGCACCCGCGCCTCGGTTAGCGTGTAGGTACTCTGCATCAAGGTCTCGTCGAGCAGCCCGATCAAGCTGGTGTAAAACCGGTTGAAATGGCGGATTTCGGTGACCATCGCATTCCGCACATCCGGCATGTCGGGCTCCCTCTCAGGAAATTCTACACCCAGATCATCACCATATTATTTGACTTAGTCAACCATTCAAAAAAACACGATCCCTATCCTGCAATGCATTCAGATCTTGAATTAATTGAACGTTCGTTTTATTATTGCACCTCTCGATGAGGTGACCATGGCGCGCACGACCGGTTCCGACGGGGAAAAGACCGAAGCAGCGGTCCGCGAGGCGGCGGTCAGCCTGATCGCGCGTCTTGGCTACGAGGCGATGTCGATGCGCCAGCTGGCCGCCGAGGTCGGCGTGCAGGCGGCCGCGCTCTACCGCTATTTCCCGACCAAGGAAGACCTCTTGTTCACGCTGATGCGCGAGCACATGGAAGGGCTGATCGAGGCGTGGGACGCGGCGCGCCCGGCCGTGGCCGATCCGGCGACGCGGCTTGCCGCCTATGTCGAAAACCACATCGCCTTCCACATCGAGCGGCGCCACTCCACCCATGTCTCGAACATGGAATTGCGCAGCCTGTCGCATGACCGCCTGACGCAGGTCCTGCGCATGCGCACGGCCTATGAAAAGGAACTGCGCGCCATTCTGCGCGACGGCGCAGAAGCTGGCGTCTTCAGCGTCGAAGACACCGGGCTGACGGCCATGGCTCTGATCCAGATGATGACCGGCGTCATCGTCTGGTTCCGGCCAGGCGAGCGGCTATCGATCTCGGAGGTAACCGCCACATATCTTTCAATGACGATGCGCCTGGTTGGGGCAGCCCATGGCGCGACTACGACCTACGGCGCCGTGCGCGCCTTCGAACGCGCAAGGACGCTGTAGCACTTTGATTTTGCGCATGGTCCCTCCCGAAATCGGAATCGAATTCGATTTCGGGGCCATGCGCCGGGAGGAACGGCATGTACACGCACACACTCAACTTCGGACTTGACGAAGACATCGAGGCGCTGCGCGATCTGGTGCGGCGCTTCGCCCAGGAAAAGATCGCGCCGATCGCCGCCGAGATCGACCGCTCGAATGAGTTTCCGGCGCATCTGTGGCGCGAATTCGGTGGGCTCGGCCTGCTCGGCATCACCGCCGATCCGGATTTCGGCGGCACCGGCATGGGCTATCTCGCCCATGTGGTCGCAATGGAGGAGATTTCGCGTGCCTCGGCCTCGGTCGGCCTCTCCTACGGCGCCCATTCCAACCTCTGCGTCAACCAGATCAATCGTTGGGCGACGCCGGCACAGAAGGAAAAATATCTGCCTACGCTGTGCAGCGGCGAAAAGGTCGGCGCGCTGGCAATGTCGGAATCCGGCGCCGGCTCCGACGTCGTGTCGCTCAAGCTGCGCGCCGAAAAGCGCAACGACCGCTACGTGCTCAACGGCACCAAGATGTGGATCACCAACGGCCCGGATGCCGAGACATTGGTCGTCTATGCCAAGACCGATCCGGAACTCAGTTCGCGCGGGATTACCGCCTTCATCGTCGAAAAGTCGATGGCCGGCTTTTCCGTGGCGCAAAAGCTCGACAAGCTCGGCATGCGCGGCTCGAACACCGGCGAACTGGTTTTTTCGGATGTCGAGGTGCCGTTCGACAATGTGCTGCATGAGGAAGGGCGCGGCGTCGAAGTGCTGATGTCGGGCCTCGATTACGAGCGCACCGTGCTCGCCGGCGGTCCGATCGGGCTGATGGCGGCGTGCCTCGATGTGGCGGTCCCCTATGTGCACGAACGCAAACAGTTCGGGCAGCCGATCGGCGAGTTCCAACTGGTGCAGGGCAAGCTCGCCGACATGTATACGGTGATGAACGCCGCACGCGCCTACGTCTATGCCGTCGCCGCCGCCTGCGACCGCGGCAAGACGAGCCGCAAGGACTCCGCCGCTTGCGTGCTGTTCGCAGCCGAGAAGGCGACGCAGATGGCGCTCGACGCCATCCAGCTACTGGGCGGCAATGGCTACATCAACGACTATCCGACCGGCCGGCTTTTGCGCGACGCCAAGCTCTACGAGATCGGCGCCGGCACCAGCGAAATCCGCCGCTGGCTGATCGGGCGGGAAATCATGGCAGAGGGAATATAGTGGCACTATCTTGAAAATTGCCATTTATAGTACAACATGCCATATATTCGAAATATGGCACGTTTCTGGAACGAGGCGACAATGGCGAGCGGAACGAGAAAAGCTGGGTTTGACGAAAATCCGCAAACGCAATTCGAGGCCGGATCTCGGAAGGCTCCGCTCCGGGTTCCAGCGAAACGCGAGCGCGTGAAACTTGGCGAAGGCGGACGCTTCGTTATCCCGGCAGCGATGCGCGAGGAAATGGGCGTGAAGCCTGGTGAGGACTTGATCCTTCATGTCGAGAACGGCGAGTTGCGGGTAAGGTCGTGGCTCCAAAATCTGCGGCGCGTCCAGGCGGAATTGTCGGCTTTGAAAAAGCCGGGCGAAAGCGTCGTCGACGAATTTCTCAAGGAGCGGCGCGAAGAACAGCGCCGAAGCGATGAGCGTTTGGACCGGCTTCATGCCGAAGGAACGGCGAGGAAGGGAGCGAAGTGAAACCCTACGTCATGGACAGCTCCGCGGCGCTTGCGATCCTGCTCAACGAGAAAGGCACCGATATCGCCTTGGGTTTCGCGCCGGACGCACAATGCAGTTCCGTAAATGCGGCCGAAATCATCGCCAAGCTGATCGACAGAGGACGCAGCATGGAGGAGGCCGCGGACGACCTCGCCAGCCTCGGCATGCCGGTCGCCGTCTTCGACGAAGCGATGGGCATCGCAGCCGGGCAGCTTCGCGAGCTGACGCGACATCGCGGCTTGTCGTTGGGCGACCGGGCCTGCCTCGCACTGGCAATTTGCGAGAATGCCATTGCCGTCACCGCCGATCGCGACTGGGGCGACCTGGATATCGGCTGCAAGATCGAACTGATCCGGTAACGCCATGACCACCCTCACCTCGCAGATCTCGCCCGCCTCCGACACCTTCCGCGCCAATGCCGAGCGCATGCGGGCGCTGGTCGTTGACATTGCGGAAAAGGCGGCAACCGTCGAGCGTGGCGGCTCGGACGAAGCGCGCGAACGGCACCAGAGCCGCGGCAAGCTTTTGCCGCGCGAGCGCCTATCGCAATTGCTCGACACCGGCTCGCCATTTCTCGAGATCGGCCAGTTCGCGGCGTGGTCGATGTATGGCGAAGACATCTCATCGGCCGGCCTCATCGCCGGCATCGGCCGTGTCGAAGGCACCGAAGTCATGGTCGTCGTCAACGACGCCACGGTGAAGGGCGGCACCTATTATCCGCTGACGGTGAAGAAGCATCTGCGCGCGCAGGAGATCGCGCTCCAAAACAAACTGCCTTGCGTCTATCTGGTCGACAGCGGCGGCGCCAATCTGCCCAACCAGGACGAGGTGTTCCCCGACCGCGACCATTTCGGCCGCATCTTCTACAATCAGGCCAACATGTCGGCTTCAGGCATACCGCAGATCGCCTGCGTCATGGGTTCGTGCACGGCGGGCGGCGCCTATGTGCCGGCGATGTCGGACGAGACGATCATGGTGCGCAACCAGGCGACCATCTTCCTCGGCGGCCCGCCGCTGGTGAAGGCCGCCACCGGCGAGGATGTCAGCGCGGAGGAGTTGGGTGGCGCCGATGTGCACACGCGGCTTTCCGGCGTTGCCGACCACTATGCGCTGGACGACGAGCATGCGCTGGCGATCGCACGCCGCATCGTCAAGAACCTGAATCGAAAGAAGGAGATCGGGCTGGCACTTCGCGATCCGATTCCGCCGCTTCATGCAGCCGATGAGCTCTACGGCATCGTGCCGACGGATCTGCGCCAGCCTTATGACGTGCGCGAAGTGATCGCGCGCATCGTCGACGGCTCCGAGTTCGACGAGTTCAAGCAGAATTACGGCACCACGCTGGTCACTGGCTTTGCCCATCTCAACGGCATGCCGGTCGGCATCATCGCCAACAACGGCGTGCTGTTCTCCGAAAGCGCGCTGAAGGGTGCGCATTTCATCGAGCTGTGCTGCCAGCGCAAGATCCCGCTGATCTTCCTGCAGAACATCACTGGTTTCATGGTGGGGCGAAAATACGAGGCCGGCGGCATCGCCAAGGACGGCGCCAAGCTGGTGATGGCCGTCGCCACCGCGCGCGTGCCGAAGGTGACCATGATCATCGGCGGCTCGTTCGGCGCCGGCAATTACGGCATGTGCGGGCGCGCCTATTCGCCGCGGTTTCTTTGGATGTGGCCTAATGCCCGCATTTCGGTGATGGGCGGCGAGCAAGCGGCAACCGTGCTTGCGGTCGTCAAGCGCGAGGGCATCGAGCGCAAGGGTGGCGAATGGAGCGCGGAGGAAGAGGCAAAATTCAAGAAGCCGATCCTGATGAAATACGAGCATGAAGGTCATCCGCTCTATTCTTCCGCCCGGCTGTGGGACGACGGCATCATCGATCCGGCCAAGACGCGCGAGGTGCTGGCGCTCAGCCTTTCAGCCGCGCTGAACGCCGGGATCGAGGAGACAAAGTTCGGCGTCTTCAGGATGTGAGATGAGCGAGATCGACCACAGAATTCGCGTTCATATCGGCGACATCACGAAGCTGGCGGTCGATGCCATCGTCAATGCCGCCAATACGTCGCTTCTGGGCGGCGGTGGCGTTGATGGCGCCATTCACCGGGCAGCCGGACCTGAACTTCTGGGCGAATGCCGAACACTCAATGGCTGCAAGGTCGGTGATGCGAAACTCACCAAGGGCTACAGGCTGCCGGCACGCTTTATCATCCACACGGTTGGTCCGGTCTGGCAAGGCGGCGGCAAAGGCGAAGCCGAGTTGTTGGCCTCCTGCTATCGCCGGTCGCTCGAACTTGCCGCCGCCAAGGGTTGCCGGACGGTGGCATTTCCGGCGATCTCGACCGGTGTATACCGATATCCAAAGGACCAGGCGACGCAGATCGCCGTTGGCACCGTGCGTGCCTTCATCGGCCAAAACGCGATCCCGGAAACCGTCATCTTCTGCTGCTTCGACCAGCAAACGGCGGAACTATACGAGCAGGCGTTAATGCTTGGCGGAGCGTGACCGGCACAGGTAAGAAAATCCATCCATAGTTTTCAGATTTATTTTCATTCACCGATCTGGCCAGATGAAAGAATCGCGGCTATTGCTCATTGCAAATACCAATGGGGATTGGGCGAAGATGAGACTGCCGCTTTTTCAGAAAACAACTATGTCTGTACTTGCAGGATTGCTTATGTTAGCGGCACCTGACGCTAGTGCGGCAGAATCGCTGGCGGGAAGCAAAGGCGACAGCCGCTACCCTGTGTATTTCGCGCCGGGCTCTACGGGTGGCTGTCAGAAGGCATACAAGACCTATGTGGCGACCGGCAGCCATTCCGCCTATGCGTCGACCCCCTTTAATTGGGCCACAGAGTTCGTGGTTTGCGCGCGTGCTGCATCGTCGCAAAAGGCTGCAGAGACGCTGGCGCTGAAAGACTGTCAATCCGCCCGGAAGCAATACAAGGTCACGACAGCGGGAGTCTGCAGCATCGCCGCCTCCAAGTAGCAATGCCTGTTGCCTCAGTTCATTCCAAGGGGGAAAAATGAAACCGAGATACGTCCAGAGAACAATTACATCGATACTTGCAGGATTTCTTATACTCACGGCACCTGGCATCGGAGCGGCGGAATCGTTGGCGGGAAGCAAAGGCGACACCCGTTTCCACCCGTTTTTGCCGCGGAACGCGAAGGATCCGTGCACCAAGGCTTACAACGCTTATGTAGCGGCCAGCGGCCATTCAGCCTATGCGACCACCCCATACATGCGGGTGACTTCGTTGTACATCATCTGCGGCTCGCGCTTGAATGCACCATCACAGAAAGCTGCCGAAGAGCTGGCATTGAAATCCTGTCAGGCCACCCGCAACAGTTATAAGGTCACGACAGGCGGGGGGTGCGAGGTCGCAGCCTCCAAGTAAGCGGTCCTCACTTACCGATACTTTGACAATGGCCGGACTGCAAAGCAGGGTGTTGCCACAGCTCGCGTGAAGGAGCATTCGCGCCGTTGGCGGCAAGCTCTGGCTTTGGAGGTCCCATGTTCGCCAAAATCCTGATCGCCAACCGCGGCGAGATCGCCTGCCGGGTGATCCGCACGGCACGCAAGTTGGGCGTGCGTAGCGTTGCCGTCTATTCCGACGCCGACGCCGGGGCCCTGCATGTCGAGATGGCCGACGAAGCTGTGCATATCGGTCCCTCGCCTGTCGGCGAAAGTTATCTGCGCGGCGACAAGATTGTCGCGGCGGCTTTGGCCACCGGCGCGGAAGCCATCCATCCCGGCTACGGTTTTCTGTCGGAAAACCCTGATTTCGTCGACCAGGTGACGGCGGCCGGGCTCGTCTTCATCGGCCCGTCGGCCGCCTCGATCCGCGCCATGGGGCTGAAGGACGCGGCCAAGCGGCTGATGGAGAAGGCCGGGGTGCCGGTGGTGCCCGGCTATCACGGCGAGGCGCAGGAGATCGTGCTGCTCGCCTCCAAGGCACGCGAGATCGGCTATCCCGTTCTGATCAAGGCGCGCGCCGGTGGCGGCGGCAAGGGCATGCGGCGCGTGGAACATCCCGACGACTTTTCCGAGGCGTTGTCGGGTGCGCGGCGCGAGGCCAAGGCCGCTTTCGGCGACGACCGCGTGCTGGTCGAGAAATATGTCGAGAAGCCGCGCCACATCGAGGTCCAGGTGTTCGGCGACATCTTCGCCAATGTCGTGCATCTCTACGAGCGCGACTGCTCGGCGCAGCGCCGCCACCAGAAGGTGATCGAGGAAGCCCCCGCCCCCGGCATGACACCGGCATTGCGCAAGGCGATGACGGAGGCGGCGGTGAAGGCCGCCAAGGCGATCAACTATTCCGGCGCCGGCACGATCGAGTTCATCGCCGATGCCTCGCAAGGGCTGAAGGCCGACCGCTTCTGGTTCATGGAAATGAACACCCGCCTGCAGGTCGAGCACCCCGTCACCGAAATGGTCACCGGCATCGACCTAGTCGAGTGGCAGTTGCGGGTGGCCTCCGGCGAAAAGCTGCCGAAGACGCAGAGCGAGATTGCGCTCTCCGGTCACGCCTTCGAGGCGCGCATCTATGCCGAGGACGCGGCAAAGGGTTTTTTGCCGGCCACGGGCACGCTGCATCACCTGAAATTTCCGGATACCGCGCCCGACGGCGCCAGCATGCGGATCGAGACCGGCGTGCGGGCCGGCGATGTCATCTCGCCCTTCTATGACCCGATGATCGCCAAGTTGGTGGTGCACGGCAAGAACAGGCAGGCGGCGCTCGAAGCCTTGGGCATAGCCCTTTCGCGGACCGAGATCGCCGGCTCGACCGTCAACACCGCCTTTCTCGCGGCTCTTGCCGCTGACCCGGATTTTTCAGCAGGTGATGTCGATACCGGCCTGATCAGCAGGCATCAGCAAGCACTGACCGCAGTGCCGCCGCCGAGCAGCGAGATCGTCGCCGCCGCCGCGTTTGCGGCGTCCGGCGCCGGGGCTCAGGCGTCGACCGATGACCCGTGGTCGTCGCTTGCCGGCTATGCGCATTTCCACACTGTTCCGCGGCGCACACGGCTGCGCTACGGCGAGGACGAGATCATCGCGCTTGTGTCGGTACTGCGGCCGGATGGGCGCTTCCAAGTGGCACTGGATAACAGCGCCGATCCGCTCGATCTTCGCAGTGCCCCTCGCCTCGCCCGCTGGCCAGGCCACGTCACCGTGTTTGAAGGCGCTGTCGGCTACAGCTTCGCGGTGCCGGATCCGCTGGCGAGGGCCGACGAAATCGCCGCCGGTTCAGACAGCCTGCGGGCGCCGATGCCGGGTCTGGTCAAGCTGGTGCGTGCAGCCAAGGGCGAGGTCGTCATCAAGGGCCAGCCGCTGCTGATCCTGGAAGCGATGAAGATGGAGCACACCATCGCCGCTACCCATGATGGGGTAATCGCCGAAATCGCGGCCGAGGGGGCGCAGGTCACCGACGGGACGGTGCTGGTGCGTTTTGCCGAGGAAGCCCACGGCTGACCGCTGTTCCCCATCCATAAGGCGACGTCGACACGCGCCACAAACGCACCGCCCAAATGAAAATGGCCGGGTCAGACCCGGCCATCTCCGTTTACCGCAGGCTATGCCAGTTGTTACGGCTGGATCGGCGCGTATTTGCCGTCGTGCCACTGGTTGATGTCGTAGCTGACGTTCTTGAGGTCGCCCTTTTCGTCAAAAGTGACCGAGCCGACGACGGTGCTGATCGGCTCGCCGTTCTTCAATGCCTCGGCAACCTTGGCCGGGTCGTCGCTGCCGGCGCGCTTGATGCCCTCGGCAAAGGCCTGGATCACGGCATAGGAGAACAGCGTGAAGCCCTCGGGCACGAAGCCGCCCGCCTTGATCTTTTCGACGGCCTCTTTGGCTTCGGGCTTCGCCTGCGGATCCGACGGGAAGACGAACATGGTGCCTTCGCCGGCCGGACCGGCAACCTGCCAGAATTCCGGCGTGGCAATCGAGTCCGGCATGATCAACTGATACTTCAGGTTCTGTTCCGCCGACTGGCGCAGGATGAGGCCGGCTTCGGGGTGATAGCCGCCGAAATAGATGACGTCAGCCTTCAGGTCCTTCAGCTTGGTGACAAGCGCCGCGTAGTCCTTTTCACCGGCGTTGATGCCCTCGTAGAGTATCTCGTTGAGACCGTTCTGGTTCATCGTTGCCTTGACGGCATCGGCCACGCCCTGCCCATAGGCGCTCTTGTCGTGCATGATGACGACGTTCTTGCCGGCATATTTCTTGGCGATCCACGGGCCGATGAAAGCGCCCTGGGCATCGTCGCGCGTATAGAGGCGCATGATCGTCGGCCAGCCGGCTTTCGCCGCCGCGTCGGTCAGCACCGGGTTGGACGAAGCCGGGCTCATCATCAGCGCGCCGGCTTCGGCGTAGACGGCCGAGGCCGGAATGCTCGAGCCCGAGCAGGCATGGCCATCGATGAACTTGACGCCGTTGGCAACGATGCGGTTGGCGACCGAAACCGCCTGTTTCGGATCACACTGGTCATCCTGGACGTCGAGCTTGATCTGGCGGCCGTCGACACCGCCGGCCGCGTTGATCGCGTCGGCGGCGGCTTGCGCGCCCTGCTTGAACTGGTCGCCGATGGTGGCAAGCTGACCGGTCATCGGTCCGACCACCGAAAAGGTGATGTCGTCGGCGAAGGCAATCGGCGCACTCATCATCAGGCCTACTATGGCCGCGCTCAAAATACCCAACTTTTTCATGGTGATATTCCTCCACTCTCGCGCGGCCGCCCCGGCCGCGCCTCTTCCAGAGTGGGCGGGAGAATTTCACCCTTCGCCAAGCCTGTCTAGGCGCATCGCCGGCACTCGATTGGGCCTGCAACGTTTCTGTTTGACCATGATCTTTTTCCAAAAACCGGTTTCCACTTTTTGGGATCATGGTCCCGAAAACGCAAAAGCCGCGCCGGCCTTGTTCCGGCCGGTCGCGGCTTCGTCGATCGAACCATCCCCGAACGCTCCCGCGCCCGAAAACCGCTCGCCTTCCCTGTCCGTCGCGCAGCTTGGCGTATCCAGCCTGCCGCGTTCTTGTCATTGTTGGTGAGACCGTCTTGCGCGGCCTTGTTCTTGCCGGTCCGGCCGTCTTGCGCGGCCTCGACCTGAAGCGTCCCTGTCGGTGATCTCAATGCCTGATGAACTCAGGGCCCGATGAACTCAGGGCCAACTTAGTGCATCGTCATCCATTCGCGGGCTTCGCGCAGCGCCCTGGCGATCTCGACCTTCGACATGGCGGCCGATAATTCCGAGCGCAGTTCCGCGGCACGGACCGAGCCCTTGATCGCAGCGATGTTGAACCATTTGTGAGCGGCGACGACATCGGTCTCGCAATCGCGGCCGGTCGCATACATCATGCCCAGTTCGAAAAGAATGTCGGCCTGGGCAGTTGCCCCCATGGCGCCGAAGCCGGCTTCAGGCATTTCAAAACGTGCCATTTCAATCCCCTGTTCTAGCCCCTGTCAGGCTCCCGAGAGCTGCCTCCTTCTGTCCCTTGGTTTCTGTTGATAACCCTTGGGGCGGCCGCTCTTTCGATGCTTTCGAGAATGAACCGGAGGCTTGAATCCGTCGTTAAGTGGCGTGCTTAATTTGAGGAAAACAAAGCTAAAACAAGAGGTAAACGCGGGAATTCGTTAAGGATGCAAAGCCAGCAATTTCGCCGGTTTGGGCTAAATTTGACGAAAATTTGCGAGGCGCAAATCAAGACTCCGCTAACCACGGGAGACAAAGCCAGCATACCCGTCGTTTCATTTTTCGCCGACGAGACCGTCTCGGGCGGCCAGAAAATCCTGAAGTCTTCCCCAGCGGCACCGCTTTTGTTTTGCCGGGAGGTGGATTAGCTTACGTTTGCGTAAAGGGCAGACCGGCGGGCGGAACATCCGACCGGAAGCCCACAGGGAGGAAACATGTTTCGCAAAATCAGCATGGCCCTTGCGGCCACATTGATCATGGCCGGCACGGCTTGGGCCGATCCGATCGAAGGCGACTGGAAAACGCAAGCCGGTTCGACTGCCGCCATTGCTGGCGGCGGCGGCGCATTTTCCATCACGCTCAAATCAGGCAAGTTTGCCGGCAAGCGCATCGGTTCGTTCAAGGTGTCCGGCGCCAACAAATATACGGGAACCATAACCGACCCGGAAACCGACAAGACCTATTCAGGCAAGGCCTCGGTCTCAGGCGCCTCGCTCAAGATGAGCGGCTGCGTGCTCGGCGGGCTGATCTGCAGGAGCCAGACCTGGCACAAGCTCTGATCGTTTCCGCTGCCACAAATTGAAAACGGGGCCGCGAAGGCCCCGTTTTGCTTTCGCCGTCTGTTTGGGACGGATCGATCGTGCGAGCCGCGCGCCTTCTGCACTTAACAGCAATTTTTGCGCGTCCTTCGTCCGTATCACCAGCAAGATCGGGGACAGCAGCAAGACTGCGGCGACGCTCGTGGCCGGCGACGGCGCGGTGGGCGGCGGGCACTCAACAACTCGTCAATGAATTTGAACCGCAGATGAACGCTGGCATCAGAGCCGGTTCAGTCGGGCTCGGGCATTTTCGTGCGTATTGAAGGAGACACCACGCAATGCTCGCTCGCCGCTTCACCATCGTCTGCCTGCTGCTGAGCCTGTTCGGAATGTTGTTCGCCATCCTCGTCGCCGAGGCAGGCCGTCCGGCCCGCTCCCTGGACCAGGCCAATTCCTGCCAGTTCGGTTGCGTGAACCATTTTCGCCCCTGAACCGACAAAGACCTCGAGAGACAAAAGCAAAAGCCATGAACCGCATCGTCGCCAACGCCCTGAAAACCCTTCGACTCCTGCCGCGGGCGGCGCTTATCCTGGCCGTCCTTTCGGCGCCGGTTCTGGCCGTGCCCTCGATGCGCGCCGATGCCGGCTCGACGATCGAAGCGCCGGCGTTGAAGAAGAACGGCGTCGGCTTTGTGCTGTTGATCAGCCTGCGGCGTGGTTAGAGCCAATCGACCTTCATCGAAATCCCAATCGACCTTCATCGAAATCACTGAAAAAGAAAAACGATGTTTTGGCCGCGTTCAAGGCGGCATACCCCTCCCAACCGCAAGGCCAAGCCTCTATATTGGGTCATGGAAAAGCGAATCTATCCCCAAGCCATAGACTCAGTCGTGATGCCGGAGCCGTTTGGCCGGCAGAGCTTCAATGATGCTGGAAAGGCCGTCGCGGCCTTGCAGGTCCTTTACGACCGCAACACCAAATTCCTGCGCGATTCGTTTACGGCGCTCGCTGCAGGCGGCGACAACAACAAGCGCTACCGGGCCTTCTATCCCGAGGTCGGCGTCACCACGACTTCGTTCACCCAGATCGACTCGCGGCAGGCATACGGCCATATGCCGACGCCTGGCCATTTCTCGACCACCATCACCCAGCCTGCCCTTTTCGAACGCTATCTCATCGAACAGCTTAGCCTGATCATGCGCAATCACGGCGTTCCAGTCACGGTTTCGGAATCGACGACGCCCGTCCCGCTGCATTTCGCGTTCCTGGAAGGCTCCCATGTCGACGGCACCGCAGCCGAGCGCATCAGGCGGCCGATCCGTGACCTGTTCGACGTGCCGGATCTCGACGGCACCGACGACCAGATTGCCAACGGCACGTTCGAAGTGGCGTTAGGCGAAGCCAGGCCACTGGCGGCGTTCACGGCGCAACGCATCGACTATTCGTTGCACCGGATGTCGCACTACACGGCGACCAGTCCCCAGCATTTCCAGAATTTCGTGCTGTTCACCAACTACCAGTTCTATATCGACGAGTTCGTCGCCCGCGCGCATGAGCTGATGGCGAAGGGCGGCGGCGGATATGTCGAATTCGTCGAGCCGGGAAACGTCGTCACCAAGGCTGGGCAAAACGCGCCTGGCGCTGGGGTGGCGCCGCCGCGCCTGCCGCAGATGCCGGCCTATCATCTGAAGAAGCCGAACCATGGCGGCATCACCATGGTCAATATCGGTGTCGGCCCCTCCAACGCCAAGACTATCACCGACCACATTGCGGTGCTCAGGCCGCATGCCTGGGTGATGCTCGGCCATTGCGCCGGCCTGCGCAACACCCAGGCGCTGGGCGACTATGTGCTGGCGCACGCCTATGTGCGGGAAGACCATGTTCTGGACGACGACCTTCCGGTCTGGGTGCCGATCCCGCCGCTGGCTGAAATCCAGGTGGCGCTGCAAGAGGCGGTCGCCGAAGTCACCGGCCTTTCCGGCTACGACCTCAAACGTATCATGCGCACCGGCACCGTCGCCACCATCGACAACCGCAACTGGGAGCTGCGCGACCAGCGTGGGCCGGTGCAGCGGCTGTCGCAGTCACGAGCGATCGCGCTCGACATGGAATCGGCTACGATCGCAGCCAATGGTTTCCGTTTCCGCGTGCCCTACGGCACCCTGCTTTGCGTCTCCGACAAGCCCCTGCATGGCGAATTGAAGCTGCCTGGCATGGCGACCGAGTTCTACAAGCGGCAGGTGGCACAGCATTTGACCATCGGCATCAGGGCGATGGAAAAGCTGGCCGAGATGCCGATGGAACGGTTGCATTCGCGCAAACTCAGAAGCTTTTCGGAAACGGCGTTCCAGTAGGACCGATCGGCTTCATCGGCCGGAGCATGGCCGTAGCATGATAACATCGCGGCAGGGCATTTCGTCATCTTGATTGGCTGCATTTCTGCCGATAAGCAAAGTAGATGGCACGCGTTCGAAACATGATGGCGTCGGTGGCATTCGTCGCAATGCTCGGCTGCTCGGTTGCGCTGGTGGCCGGGTTTTTCGGAACGCTGCATCCGGCCTTCGATTCCTTCGCCCATTTCCGCGTCCATCTTGCCGTACTGATGGCGCTTTGCGCGCTGCCGCTGCTCGTGACTTCATTTCGCCTGCAGGCGGCCACAGCGCTGCTCTTTGCCGTGGCTGCCTTTGCCACCACGTCGAACGCGCTGCCCGTGCCCCGCCTGTGGCCGGTCCAGGCAGCCTACGAAGTTAACCCCGGTGACCAGACGGTCTACCCCGATGACCAGCCGGTCTATCGCCTGCTGCAGATGAACCTGCGGTTCAACAATCCGACGCCGAAGAAAGTGCTGTCGCTGATCGGCCGGACCAATCCGGACGTGATCACTCTCGATGAAGTGTCGGAGATGTGGACGACCGAGCTTGGCTATATTGCCAGCGCCTACCCCTACCGGATCCTCTGCCCCTACCCCAATGGCGTGTTCGGCGTTGCGCTGCTATCCAGACGACCGTTTGCCGCCGGTACGCAACCGCGCTGCGACAGGCGCGGTGCGATGGCCATCGCGACGGTCGATTTCGGCGGAACCGACGTCGACGCAGCCGCCATGCACCTCACCTGGCCATGGCCGCGCAACCAATCACGGCAGATCGGCGGATTGTCGGAGGAACTCGCCTCGCTTGGCGAGACGTCGATCCTGGCATGCGATTGCAACGCAGTGCCGTGGAGTGCCGCCGTCCGGCGCGTCGCGGATCTTGGCAAGCTGACCATGGCGCCTTCGCCGGGGCCGACCTGGCTCTATATCAAGCTGCCGGACTTCCTGCGCTTCGCCGGACTGCCGATCGACCAGGTTTTCAGCAAGGGCGCGGTTCTCGTCCATTCGGTGTCGAGGCTGGAAGGCACAGGCTCCGATCATCTTCCGGTGATGGTGGAATTCTCGCTTAGGCCGGAAGAGAAAAAGCCGGTCGACGAAGATGAAACCGCGACCGCATCCGTGACACAGAACGGCAAGTTTCGAAGCTGAGCGCCTACTGCTTGCGCAGGGCACCAACGAGGTGCTCGACATGGCCGCCGTCGCGATGCTCGCGCGCGTCGAAGGCGTTCTGTTTCGCCTCGTATTCGGCATAGACGTCCTTGATCCGGCGCCTCGCCTCGCGGTGCGTCTTGCTGCACAACCAGTTGTCGGCGAACTCCAATCCAGTGATCGATTTCTCGGTGGCCCGCATCATTGTCCTGGCGATGCGGCCGTGGCTATGCTCGTGGGCACGAACGCCCGCGAAAAACCGCTTCCAGCGCTTCTGAAGCGCCGGCGTCGCGGCTGAGGCCATGCGGGGCAAGGTGTAGGTGAGATCGAGTGTCCCATTGGCCTGCCGCAGATGGCAGACATCACCCTCCCTGCGAACCTCAAGGTCCCAATTTACGGTATAGGCGGTCAGCGCGATGGCGTGTGTCATGAAGCCGTGCCTCTTTGGACCCTTGCGGTCCATGGCCTCGATCAGGGCGGCGCCCGTGGTTCCTGATATGTCGTAGGTCCGGGTCTTGACCAGCACCTTCGTGTCAGCCGATGCCGATGGTGCGAAGCCGCACAAGGCGCCAATCGCTGCAAGGCACGTCAGGATCGCCACGCGCATGGTCATCTCTCCGGGTTAGGAAGGAAGGGAACCACAAGCGCCGCGCCGCTTCAACGTTTTTTAGAGGCCGCAAATGTAGCGGGCCTCACCGACTGACGGTCGAGACCGACGCGGCGATTCTGGCGGACTGCCGTTTGATAAGCTACATGTTCTGGTAGACAGGTCCCTCGCCACCTTGTGGCGGCACCCAGGTTATGTTTCGGTTCGGGTCCTTGATGTCGCAAGTCTTGCAGTGGACGCAGTTCTGCGCGTTGATGACGAAGCGCACGTCCTTCGCCTCGGGATCGGCGGCGGCGTTGCCATCCTTGTCGACCCATTCGTAGACGCTGGCCGGGCAGTAGCGTGTCGAGGGCCCAGCAAAGACATCGTGCTCGGAACGCTGCTGCAGATCCATATCCGCGACCAGCAGGTGGACAGGCTCGTTTTCCTCGTGGTTGGTGTTGGAGAGAAACACCGACGACAGGCGGTCGAAGGTGAGCACGCCGTCCGGCTTCGGATAGACGATCTTCTTATGCTTGGCGGCCGGTTCCAGCGTCGCATAGTCGGCCTTGCCGTGCTTCAGCGTGCCGAAGGGCGAAAAGCCGAACAGCGTGTTCAGCCACATGTCGAGGCCGCCAATGCCGACGCCGACGACGGTGCCGAAGCGCGACCACAATGGCTTGACGTTGCGCACCTTCTTCAAATCCTTGCCGATGTCGGTCGCCCGCCATGCCGCCTCGTAAGAAGCCAGTTCGTCATTGCTGCGACCGGCGCCGATCGCCTCGGCGACATGCTCGGCCGCCAGCATTCCTGAGAGCACGGCATTGTGCGAGCCTTTAATGCGCGGCACGTTGACGAAGCCGGCGGCACACCCGATCAGCGCGCCCCCGGGGAAGGACAGTTTCGGCACCGACTGCCAGCCGCCCTCTGTGATGGCGCGGGCGCCATAGCCCAGCCGCTTGCCGCCCTCGAATGTGCCCTTGATCGCCGGATGGGTCTTGAAGCGCTGGAACTCGTCGAACGGCGACAGATAGGGGTTCTTGTAGTTGAGGTGGACGACGAAGCCGACCGCCACCTGGTTGTCCTCCAGATGGTAGAGGAAGGAGCCGCCGCCGGTCTTCATGTCGAGCGGCCAGCCGAAGGAGTGCTGGACAAGGCCCGGCCGGTGGTTCTCCGGCTTGACCTGCCAGAGCTCCTTGAGGCCGATGCCATATTTGCCGGGCTCGCGGCCGTCGGAAAGATGGTATTTGGCGATCAGCTGCTTGGCCAGCGAGCCGCGCGCGCCCTCGCCAATCAGCACGTATTTACCCATCAGCGCCATGCCCGGCGCGAAGCCCGGGCCATGCGTGCCGTCCTTCTCGACGCCCATATCGCCGGTGACAACGCCGGTGACCGCGCCTTCGTCACTGTAAATAAGGTCCACGGCGGCAAAGCCCGGATAGACCTCGACGCCCAGCGCCTCGGCCTTGGTCGCCAGCCAGCGGCAGACATTGCCGAGGGAAACGATGTAGTTGCCATGATTGTTCATCAGCGGCGGCATCAGGATGTTGGGCAGACGGAACGAACCGGCGGGGCCGAGGACCAGGAAATGGTCTGCCGTCACCGGCGTCTTGAAAGGATGACCCTCTTCGTCACGCCAGCCCGGCAACAGCCGGTCGATGCCGATCGGATCGACGACGGCGCCGGACAGGATGTGGGCGCCGACTTCGCCGCCCTTTTCCAGGACGACGACGGAAAGCTCGGGATTGACCTGCTTGAGACGGATCGCGGCGGCGAGGCCGGCCGGACCG
This sequence comes from Mesorhizobium sp. M6A.T.Cr.TU.017.01.1.1, assembly GCF_004023115.1. NCBI lineage: Bacteria > Pseudomonadati > Pseudomonadota > Alphaproteobacteria > Hyphomicrobiales > Phyllobacteriaceae > Mesorhizobium > Mesorhizobium sp. M6A.T.Cr.TU.017.01.1.1. The sequence continues at coordinate 109,331 of NZ_RZTA01000002.1, read as the reverse complement.
GCGCCGACGACGACCACGTCGAATTCCATGCTTTCGCGTTCGATATCGCTCATCAACCCCTCACTGCCCAGAGTGCCGCGCGCCCATTGGACGCGCAAAGGACACTCTGGCAACTTTTATTTTCGCATGATCCTTTCCAAAAAGTGATTTCATTTTTTGGGGTCATGCGAGCGCATTTGCGCATCTTGCTGGCTTATCCGCTGCATAGCGCATCAATTCGCGACGCGAAACCGGCGCTGACGTGACAATGCCGATTTCGTCAAAAAGTCGCGCATCGTACTACAGAATCGCGATTTGGGGTCCACCCGAACATCGATCTGGGCCAGGCTCATTTCCAAGGAGAGCCGTCGCCCTCACGTTTTTAATTGTTCGACGGCTTGCTTATCGTCCATACTTCGCGCCATGCGCATATACGGGCCGACTGGCTTTTCATCGACGCGCTTTTTTTCCTCGCCCGGACGGATTTGCCGGGCGCTCGTTTTGGCCCTTTTGCCGTTGGCGCCCATTGGCGCACATGCCGAGCCGCAAAGGGTCTGGGCGGCCGGAGCCTACTCCTTTTCTGACGAGCTCGGCGGCTTCCGCATCACCAGCGCCTCGGGCGTCGGGACAAAGGAGGACCCGCTTGTCATCACCGAAGAGCTCAATTCGGCAACACCGGTGACACTGACTATCCGCACGACAAAGCCGATCCAGCCGTTCGGCACCGCGGGCCAATTTGCCAACGGCCTCATGTATATGCGCATCGACGTGCTCAACAACAGCGGCCAGGCCTGGGTCGAGTTCCAGTTCGAACTCCAGGAGGTGCTCCACCGGCCGAGCGTGTTCGGCGACGGCCTGTCATTCGACCAGCGCAACAAGACGCCTGATAACATCTGGTCGAGCAGCTTTGCCGATTTCGATCGCGACTTCGAACCCTATGATCGGCTGCTGTTCAAGAGCGGCAAGATCGACCCCCTGAAGACAGCAAAATTCGATTACCTGATCACCGACTACACACCGCGCTGGACGTTCTATCTGGTGCAGGATCCGCGTATACCGTCGAGCTGAACTTGCAAATTCCTGCCGCGCGGCCGAATGTGAAGGCATGACTGCCGTTTCCCGAGACAACCGACCTGATATCGCCGACCTTTTGGCCTTCTACGCCAGCGCGGGCGCCGATGAAGCGCTCGAAGACGAGCCGGTGAACAGGTTTGCCGAGGCTGCGTCAAAGCCACCTGGGCGGGCGCCAGCGACGGTTACGCCGCCAACTGGTGAAAACGCCGCACTGCCACGCTCGACCAGCGTGTCACGCGCCGAAATGGGCGAAAGGCAAGCTGCGGCACCGGCGGTGCGCGCGCCGTCGGGCACAGCGACGGTGCCCGACGAAGCGCAAGCGGCATTGGCGCGCCAGTTGGCAATGACGGCCGCAACCCTGGACGAGCTTCGCCAGCACATGGCGGCGTTTGACGGCTGCAATCTCAAGTACACCGCCAAGAACCTGGTGTTCGCCGACGGCAATCCGAATGCCGCTGTCATGCTGGTCGGCGAGGCGCCCGGCCGCGACGAGGACATAGAGGGATTGCCGTTCGTCGGCCGCTCGGGCCGGCTGCTCGACCGGATGCTGGCTGCGATCGGCCTCGACCGCACATCGGCTTACATCGCCAATGTCATCCCCTGGCGGCCGCCGGGCAACCGCACGCCGACACCGCACGAGACCGAGATTTGCCGGCCGTTCATCGAACGGCAGATCGAGTTGGTCAATCCGAAGGTGCTGGTCAACCTGGGCGGCCCCTCGGCAAAGACCCTTCTCAACACCACCGAGGGGATCCTGCGGCTGCGCGGCAATTGGCGCGTCCACACGACCGCTTCCGGCATTGCCATTCCCGCCATGCCAACCCTTCACCCGGCCTATCTCTTGAGAACCCCCGCGCACAAGAAGCTGGCGTGGCGGGATTTCCTTGAGGTGAAGGCGAAACTGCGGGCGCTGGGTTGACGACCAGCGTTTCCTCGCCCCGCAAAGCCGGGAGAAGCGCCATAACCTGCCAGGTAATTGAAATGCATCCGCTGCAGGCCTAGTCATGCGCTCATGACAGCAACCCAGACGTCCGCCGGCAGCCTCATTCGCGAATGGCGCACGCGCCGGTGCATGAGCCAACTCGATCTCGCCATGGAAGCCGAAATCTCACAGCGGCATCTGAGCTTCGTGGAGAGCGGTCGCGCGGCACCTTCGCGCGACATGGTGCTGCATCTGGCCGAGCAGCTCTCGATCCCGCTGAGGCAGCGCAACCAGCTCCTGCTGGCCGCGGGTTTTGCCCCTAGCTTCAGCGAGCGCTCGCTCACCGATGCCTCGCTGGCGCCGGCGATGGCGGCCGTCGAGATCGTGCTCAAGGGGCACGAGCCCTTCCCAGCCCTCGCTGTTGACCGGCACTGGAACCTGGTGTCGGCGAATGCCGCCATCGGCCCGTTCCTGGCCAATGTCGCCGAGCCCTCCTTGCTGAAGCCCCCGGTCAACGTGCTGCGACTCAGCCTGCACCCGGGTGGCGTCGCGCCGCGCATCGTCAACCTCGCCGAATGGCGCGCGCATCTTCTCGACCGGCTGAAACACCAGAACGACGCCTCAGGCGACCCGGTCCTGGTCGAACTGGAACGCGAGCTTCGGACCTATCCGTCCGGCCTGAACGGCGCACGACCGGTGCCGGTCGAGCCGAACGCAATCGTGCACCCGCTGCGGCTTGCCCATGGCGATGCTGTGCTGTCGTTCATCAGCACGATCACCGTGTTCGGCACGCCGCTCGACGTGACGCTGTCGGAACTGGCGATCGAATCCTTTTTCCCTGCCGATGAGCAGACAAGGACGGTGCTGGTGCGATTGGCGAAGGAGCGGGCCGAGCCGTTCTGATCATCCTTGCGGCGGGGTCGCCTGTCGGGTGCGCGCACGTTCGAGGCCAAGCTGGCGCTCGCGCCAGATGATAAAGATACCGGCGGCAACGACGATCAGGCCGCCGATGAGCATATGAACCGTCGGGACGTCGCCGAAAGCAAGATAGCCGACGGCTATGCCGAGTATCATAGACGTGTACTCGAAGGGCGCCACGACCGAGGCCTCAGCATGGCGATAGGCTGCCGTCATCAGTATCTGAGCGACCCCGCCGCAAAAGCCTGACACAACCAGAAGGCCTGCCTGCACCGGTGTCAGCGCCTGCCAGCCGAACGGCAGCGAAAGCAACGCCAGGACGCTCGCCGTCACCGAAAACCACAGCACGATGGTTGCCGTCGGCTCGCTCTGGACGAGATTGCGCACCAGCAGCATGGCTACGGCCGAGATCGCGGCCGCGACCAGGGCGGCGATGACGCCGAGCACCTCCTGATCGCCGAGTGCTGCGCCCGAGCTCAGCAGGGTCAGTTCCGGCCATGAGATGACCAGCACGCCGACCAATCCGACCGCAACCGCGCTCCAGCGATAGACGCGGATCGCTTCGCCGAGGAAGATCGAACTGAACACCACCACCAGCAGCGGCTGTGCGTAGTTCAGCGTGATCGCCTCGGGCAGCGGCAGACGCGTCAGCGCGAAAAAGCCGAGGCCCATGGCGCAGACGCCAACAACGCCGCGCGCAATATGGTTGAGCGGGCGTTTGGTGGAAAATGCGGTGCCAAGCTTCCCCTGGAAGGCCAGGAAGATGATGATAGGAAAGATGGCGAAGAAGGAGCGGAAGAAGACGATCTGGCCCGCCGGTACGGTGCCCGCCGCCTTGATGCAGGACGACATGCCGACAAAGACCGCCACCGACACGATCTTGAGCATGATCCCGGTCAGCGTGTTGTGTCCGCCGGGATGATCTGTAGGGCTCACTTAGCAGTTGCTTCCTGGATCGCTGCCCAGATGCGCGCCGGCGTTGCCGGCATGTCGATGTGCCTGATGCCGTAGGCGCGAAAGAGTGCATCCGTCACCGCGTTGAGCGCGGCTGGCGTCGCTCCGATCGTGCCGGCCTCGCCGGCCCCCTTGATGCCCAGCGCATTGGTGGTCGATGGCACATTGCGGGTCTCGAAATGGAAGAACGGTAAATCGTCGGCGCGCGGCATGGCGTAATCCATGAAGCTCGCCGTCAACAGCTGCCCGTCCTCGTCATAGACCGTGTTCTCGGTCAGCGCCTGGCCGATGCCCTGGACGACGCCGCCATGCACCTGGCCAGCTAGCAGGATCGGGTTCACGGTGACGCCGAAATCGTCGACGATCGTATAGCGAACAATCTCCGTCGTGCCGGTGTCGGGATCGATCTCGACCTCGCAGATGTGGGTGCCGTTCGGATAGGTGCATTCGTCCTGCACGAACTCGCCAAAGCCTTTGAGATCGTCCGGGTTCTTGGCGGCCTTGGCGATGCTCGAAAAATCGATCGTGCGATCGGTGCCGACGATTCGGGCGACGCCGTTGGACAATTCGATGTCGCCGGCCGAGGCTTCCAGTTCATCCGCGGCGATGCGCTTGATCTTGTTGGCCAGATCCTCACCCGCGCGAGAAGCTGATACACCGCCAAGAGGGATCGAGCGCGAGCCGCCAGTGCCGCCGCCGGCCTTCAGCTCGTCGGTGTCGCCTTGGCGGACCTGGATCTTGTCGATATCGAGATGAAGCTTTTCCGAGAGGAATTGCGCATAGGCGGTCGCATGTCCCTGCCCGTTGGTCTGGGTGCCGATCTTCAGCGTCACCGTGCCGTCGCCGTTCAGTTCGACAAAGGCCGGCTCAGAGCCCGGAAACGCACAGGCCTCGATATAGGTCGCCATGCCGATGCCGCGGATCTTTCCTTCAGCCTTCGACTGCGCCAGCCGTTCCGGGAACGCCTGCCACTCCGCCTGTTCGATGGCGCGGTCCATATGGCCTGCGAATTCGCCGGTATCATAAAGGCGGTCGGTCTGGGTGCGATAGGGAAACTGCGCAGGCCGAATGAAATTGCGCCGGCGGATCTCTTCGACGGGAAGGCTGAGATCGTGGGCGCAGGCGTCGACGAGCTTTTCCAGCAGGAATGCCGCTTCCGGGCGGCCAGCGCCGCGATAAGCATCGACCGGGCAGGTATTGGTGTAAAGGCCGGTCACCGAAACATCGAGCGCCTGGATATCGTAGACGCCGGTCGACATGGTGACGCCGATATAGGGGATGAACGGGCCGTATTGCGAGATGTAAGCGCCGATATTGGCGAGGAGATCGACCCTCATGCCGAGGAAGCGGCCGTCCTTGTCCATCGCCATCTCGGCGGTCACGACATTGTCGCGGCCTTGCGCATCGGTGAGGAAATGCTCGGTGCGGTCGCCGGCCCATTTGACCGGGCGGCCAAGACGCTTGGCAGCCTCGAGCACCAGCGGATGCTCGCGATAGACGAAGCTTTTCGGTCCGAAGCCGCCGCCGACATCCGGCGTGATGACGCGCAGCTGGTTCTTCTTGATCTTGAACACATCGGCCAGGATGTACTGCATCGAATGCACGCCCTGCGAGCCCGTGGTCAGCACGAAGCGGTTCTCTTGCGTGCTCCACTCGCCGATCGCCGAGCGCGGCTCCATGTAGTTGCAGACCAGCCGGTTGTTGATGAATTCGATGCGAGTGACATGCGCCGCCCCGGCGAATGCTGCCGCGGTCTTCGCCTTGTCGCCGATGTGATAGCTGAAGGCGCGGTTGGAGCCGAGTTCCGGCCAAACCAGCGGCGTGCCTTCGTCAAGCGCCGTGGCGGTGCCGGAGGCGGCATCCTCGCCCTCGTAATCGACCTCGATCAATTCGGCCGCGTCCTGCGCCAGCGCGCGGCTGTCGGCGACGACGAATGCGACGGCGTCGCCGACATAATTGACCCGGTCGCGGCAAAGGACCGGAATGTCGCGGGTCGGCGCCTTGGTGCCGTCCGGCTGCCTCTGCATGACGCCGGATTTCAGCTTGCCGAGATGAGCAAGATCCGCACCGGTCAGCACCAGATGGACGCCAGGTGCCGCCTTGGCCGCCTCGGTCGAACCGATGGTGAAGCTTGCCTTGGCCACCGGCGAGCGCAGGACGTAGCCGTGCAGGAGGCCGGCCGGCTGGATGTCGTCCGTATAGCGACCGAGACCTTTGAGGAAGGCCTGGTCCTCGCGACGCAGCACAGATGCGCCCATGCCGAATTTCGGTGTGACCACGGTCATGGATACCTCGCGATGATGTGGAGAACGAGTGCCTGAAATAGGCATTGCGCCAGTTTTGTCGAGTGACGGTTTCGTGTAAAGAGCGCGGGCTTCAAATTTTTAGACCAGCGGACCCACTTGCCGCTGCGGGAATCGACAGGAAACCCCACCGAATGCGCACTGACACCGGCCAGGTCTTCAAGCTCGAAGACTATCGCCCCAACGACTATCTCATTCCGGAAACCAGCCTGACTTTCCGCCTGTCGCCAGAAGCCACGCGCGTCACCGCCGAACTGACGGTCGAACGCCGCGACGGCGTGGCGGCGTCAGTGCCACTGGTGCTGGATGGCGATGGCCTGACGCTCAGCCGCATCGCAATCGACGGCCGGACACTCGCGCCGATGGATTTTTTTGCCACGCCCGATCAGCTGACGATCACCACGCCGCCCGCAGCACCCCGCTTCCAGCTCCTGATCGAAACCGAGCTAGCGCCGGCACACAACGAAGCCCTGATGGGCCTCTATCGCTCCAGCAACGTCTATTGCACGCAATGCGAGGCCGAGGGCTTTCGGCGCATCACTTATTTTCTCGATCGCCCCGATATCCTGTCCGTCTATACGGTGCGCATCGAGGCGCGGCGCCACGAGGCGCCACTGCTTCTTTCCAACGGCAACCCGGCGGGCAGCGGCGAACTTGCCGACGGCTGGCACTATGCGGTCTGGCACGACCCCTTCCCCAAGCCGTCCTATCTATTCGCACTGGTGGCGGGCGCGCTCGGCAAAGTCGCAGACAGCTTCATCACGCTATCCGGTCGCAAGGTCGATCTCGGCATCTATGTCGAGCCGGGCAAGGAGCGGCTCGCCGGCTACGCCATGGACGCCCTGAAGCGGTCGATGAAATGGGACGAGGAGGCGTTCGGCCGCGAATACGACCTCGACGTTTTCAACATCGTCGCCGTGTCCGACTTCAATATGGGCGCGATGGAGAACAAGGGCCTCAACATCTTCAACGACAAATATGTGCTGGCCGACCAGGAGACCGCCACGGATGCCGATTTCGCCAATATCGAGGCGATCATCGCGCACGAGTATTTCCACAATTGGACTGGCAACAGAATCACTTGCCGCGACTGGTTCCAGCTTTGCCTGAAGGAAGGGCTGACGGTTTTTCGCGATCACGAATTCTCGGCCGACCAACGCTCGCGAGCGGTAAAACGCATTGCCGAAGTGCGCACGCTCAGGGCGCATCAGTTTCCCGAAGACCAGGGGCCGCTGGCGCATCCGGTGCGGCCGCGCCGCTACCGCGAGATCAACAATTTCTACACGGCGACGGTCTACGAAAAGGGCTCGGAAGTGGTGCGCATGATCCGCACCATTCTCGGCGCCGAGACGTTCCGGGCCGGCATGGACCTTTATTTCCAGCGCCATGACGGCGAGGCTGCGACGATCGAGGACTTCATCAAGGTGTTCGAGGATGTGTCCGGCCGCGACCTGTCGCAATTTTCGCTCTGGTACCATCAGGCGGGCACGCCCAATCTGACGATCAGTTCGACGCACAATGCGGCAGCCCAGGAATTCACGCTCGAGATCGAGCAGTCGGTGCCGCCGACGCCGTCCGAAAGCCGCAAGCGGCTGATGCACATTCCGCTGGCCTTCAGCCTGGTCGGCGCCGATGGCAAAGCGATAGCCTATAACGGCGTCGAGGGAGCTTCCGTCGAGGACGGCGTTATCCACATCCGCAAGCGCCGGCACATGGTGCGCTTCTCGGGCGTTGCCGAGCGCCCGGCCATGTCGCTCAACCGCGGCTTCTCGGCGCCGGTGACGCTTTCCGTCGAGCAGAAGGCCGACGATCAGTTCTTCCTTGCCGGCCATGACGACGATACCTTCTCGCGCTGGCAGGCGTTCAACACGCTTTTGACCGACTCCCTGATATCCGCCTTCCGCCAGGTCCTTGGCGGCAAGCAGCCCAATTTCGCATCACGGTTGACCGATCTTGCCGGCAAGATAGCCGGCGACGAGACACTTGAGCCGGCCTATCGAGCGCTGGCTCTGGCGCTTCCGAGCGAAGCCGATATCGCCCGTGACATCGGCAAGAACATCGACCCCGATGCCATCCTCTCGGCCCGCGAGGCGCTGACGGCCGCGATCGCCGAGACCAACAGCGAGATATTCTCCCGCCTCTACGATCGACTGGCCGACAAGGACGCTTTCAGTCCGGATGCGGCGAGCGCCGGGCGGCGGGCGCTGCGCAACATCCTGCTCGACTATCTCTCGCTGCTGCCGGGAAGCGCGGCGCTTGCGGCCCGGCATTTCCAGTCCGCGACCAATATGACGGACCGCGCCGCTGCATTGACCGTGCTTGCGCTCCGCCACAGCGGTTCGCCCGAGACGGTCAAGGCACTGGCTGACTTTGGAGCGAAATATGCGACCGATCCTCTGGTGATGGACAAGTGGTTCCAGATCCAGGCCAGCGTGCCAGGCCCGCAAACCATTCATGCGGTGCGCGCCCTGACCGGCCACCCGGCCTTCTCTATGGCCAACCCGAACCGGGTGCGCTCGCTTGTCGGCACGTTTTCCAGCGCCAACCAGACCGGCTTCCATCGCGCCGACGGCGAAGGCTACCGGTTTTTCGTCGAAACGGTCTTGCAGGTCGAAAAGCGCAACCCGCAGTTGGCCGCCAGGCTGGCGACGGCACTCAGATCATGGCGCTCGCTCGAACCTGCCCGGCAGGCCAAGGCAAGGGAAGCGCTGCGATCGATTGCCAATGTCGAGAACCTGTCGGCTGATTTGCGGGACATCGTCGAGCGCACTCTTGCGTGATCCCTCCCCCTTGAGGGGAGGTTGGACAGCCGCCGAAGGCGGATGGACGGGTGGGGTCGCTGCGGCAGTGCGCGGCCTCGACCGATCCCACCTGCCTCGACCCTTGATTCAAAGATGGAGCGCTTCGCCGACGACCCCTTCCGGCCCTACGGGCCACCCGCCCCTCAAGGGGGAGGGAGATCGGCGGATTTAGCCATTATTTTAGTCGATTTTTAATCTTTTTTCGCCGCGCCTCTGGACAAGGCGAATCACCTTTGATTCTTTAGCTGAAGATTCGGAAGTGCGGCGTCGCCGGATCGTCAAGCAGATTCAAAATCGGGGAGAGCCATTTATGGCGAAGGCGGACGCGTGGGGCGCGCCCGGAGGGACGGCTTTTGAGCGGCGTGAGGCGAGAAGCGATGGTCTCGCCGGCAATGCGCGGCTCATCGCCGAACCCGCCTACCGACGGCTCCTGGCAGCCGAGCCACTGTTGCGCCGATCGATACCGGCCCTGATCATCATTTTCCTGCTCGTCATCGCGGCGCTGCGGTTCCTGTCGCTGATGAACGAGCGCGACGACGTGGAACGCGACGCCAAGGCGATCCTCTCGCTCGCGGCGGGCCAACTGGCCAGTTCGATTAGCGTCGATGCGAAGATGGCGCCGGGCGCGACGCAGGACCTGTTGGAGGGCATTAGCCGTCAGGGCGCCATGGGCCGAAGCCACGTGCTTGCGGTCACCGACGGCGCGCTCAAGATCATTGCCGTGACACCGCTATCAACGCGCTGGGAGGGGCGACCGCTCGACGGCATCGTCCAAGGCGGTCAACCGCTGTTCATGTTCGGCGACCGCGCCGGCGTCATGGAGGTCAGCATCGGCGGTCAGGACTGGTATGCGGCAGTGAGCCTGGCAAGTGGCGGGAAAGGCGCTGCCGCAGCGCTCGTTCCGCAGGAAGCGGTCTTCGACACGTGGCGCAAGACCGTTTCGCTCAACGTCACCCTCTTCGTGCTTACAGCCGGCGTGCTGATCATCATCCTCTACGCTTATTTCGGCCAGGCGGCGCGCGCCCAGGCCGCCGACCGCATCTATCTCGAAGCGCACCAGCGCATCGACATGGCGCTGGTGCGCGGCCGCTGCGGCCTGTGGGACTGGGACATGGTGCGTGGCAAGATGTACTGGTCGCGCTCGATGTACGACATGCTGGGCTACGAGCCCTGCGACACGATGCTGTCGTTCGGCGAGGTCGACGAGATCATCCATCCCGAGGACGGCGACCTGTTCGAGCTTGCCAACAGGATCGTCGCACGCGAGATCGATCACATCGACCAGGTGTTCCGGATGCGCCATGCCGACGGACAATGGGTGTGGATGCGCGCAAGGGCGCAGGTGATCGACCCGGAAGCGCCGGAGATCCAACTGATCGGCATCGCTGTCGACGTCACCGAGCAGCGGCACCTGGCGCTGCGCTCCGAGGCCGCGGATCTTCGTCTGCGAACGGCCATCGAAAACATCAACGAATCCTTCGTGCTCTGGGATTCCGCCCAGCGTCTGATCATGTGCAATTCCAAGTACCAGCAGGATAACGGCCTGTCAGATCGCGACGTGATGCCGGGCGCCTCGCGCGCCGTTCTGGAGGAACGCATGCTTGCCTTCGCTTCGGAGCGGCGGCTTGCCAACACCAACGGGCAGCAAGGCGGCGTGACCTTCGAGCGGCAGCTTGCCGATGGCCGCTGGCTGCAGGTCAATGAGCTCAGAACCAGGGACGGCGGCACCGTCTCGGTCGGCTCCGACATCACCCAGATCAAGCTGCACCAGGAGAAGCTGGTAGACAGCGAGCGCCGGCTGATGGCGACGATCCACGACCTCAGCCTTGCCCGCCGGGCGGAGGAAGAGCGGTCGCGCGAACTGGTCGAGCTCAATCGCGAATACATGAAGGAAACCGAGCGCGCCGAGGCCGCGAACCGGGCCAAATCCGAGTTCCTGGCGAACATGTCGCACGAACTGCGCACGCCGCTCAACGCGATCATCGGCTTCTCGGAGCTGATGGAACAGGCGCTGTTCGGGCCCTTGGGCTCGCCGCGCTACGAGGAATATGCCACCGACATCAACGGCAGCGGCAAATATCTTCTGGGCGTCATCAACGACATCCTCGACATGTCGAAGATCGAGGCCGGCCAGTTCTCGATGGATCAGGAGGAAATCGACCTCTGCCCGCTGATGAGGGAAACGGTGCGCGTCATCTCGCTGCAGGCAGCGGAAAAGTCGATCACTGTCGAAACACGCATCCCCGATTCACTGACGCTTTTCGCCGACCGCCGAGCAATCAAGCAGATCGTCATCAACCTCCTGTCGAATGCGGTGAAATTCACCGGCCAGGGCGGCCGCATTGCGGTAAGGGCCCGCAACACATCCAGCGCCCTGGTCCTGACGATCGAAGACAATGGCTGCGGCATCCCGAAGGAGGCGCTGAGCAAGCTCGGGCGGCCGTTCGAGCAGGTGCAGAACCAGTTTTCCAAGAGCCATGCCGGATCCGGCCTTGGCCTTGCCATCTCACGCTCGTTGGCCGAGCTTCAGGGCGGCGCCTTGAAGATCCGCTCCACCGAAGGCACCGGCACGATCGTGTCGGTGCGCATTCCGATCAAGAAGTCGACGCAGCCGGTCAGGGCGGCGGCCTGACCCTCAGTTGTCGTGAAGCGGTTGGAACTTTCGGGAACGCCGGAGGGACAGCGCCCCCGATGCTCTCGCCGAAACAGCCGTTTTGACGTTACGCCCTCATGGTCGTTTCGCACGAAGCAGAAGGTCGAAATCTTTCCTGACCTTTTGCGACGTCTCCTTGAGGTGCGCTTCCAGCACACCGAAATCCGGCAGGTCGGTGACCGCCAGAAGCAGATCCGAAAGCCCCGGCGGAACGTCGTCCCGTTCGAACACGCCGGTGAGGCAGAGCCGTATCATCTGAGTCAGCGCCAGATAGAGCGCATAGGCATCGCAAAGCTCCTGCCTGACCTGGGCTTCAGCGAAATCCGGCGCCAGCCTCGACAGGACTTCCGCTGTCCCGGTGACCCGGCGGCCGGCTTCGACCTTGCCCGTGATCACCGCCACCTGCGCGATGAATTCGAGATCGATGAGACCACCCTGGATCAGCTTGATGTCCCAGAGATCGCGCGGCGGCTTCTCCTTCTCGATCATCGCGCGCATCTCGGACGCTTCGGCCATCACCTTGGCGCTGTCGCGCGGCAGGGCAAGCACCGCCGCCACCTCGGCCTCGACCTCGGTGCACAGCGCTGGATCACCACCGATCGCGCGAGCCCTGGACAGCGCCATGTGCTCCCATGTCCAGGCGTCCTGGCGCTGATACTTCTTGAAGGCATCGACATGGGTCGCCACTGGCCCCTTGTTGCCGGACGGCCGCAGGCGAAGGTCGAGCTCGTAGAGAACGCCCTCGGCGGTCGGCGCGGACACGGCCGATATCAGCCGCTGCGTCATCCTGGAGTAATAGTGGGACGGGGCGAGCGGCTTGTCGCCGTCGGATTCTTCGGCATCGGTGTCGTGATCATAGAGCAGGATGAGGTCGACGTCGGAGCCGGCCGTCAGTTCGCGGCTGCCGAGCTTGCCCATGCCGAGCAGCGCAACAGTGCCGCCAGCGACGCGGCCGTGCCGCAGCGCGAACTCGGCGATGACCGCCCGCAGCGCCGCGTCGATGGTAAGATCGGCCAGATCGGAAAAGGCACGGCCGGCGCGGACCGGATCGATCGAGCCGGCAAGCAGCCTGACGCCGATCAGGAATTTTTGCTCGGAAGCAAAGATACGCAAGCGGTCGAGCACGTCCTCATAGGCCCTGTCGCCTTCGAGGAAGGCGGCGAGACGCGCCGAGAGATAGGCGCGGTCCGGCAGCTCGGTCAAAAGGGCCGGATCCAGCAGGCCATCGAACACGTGCGGGCGGCGCGTGATGATAGCGGCCAGCCGGGGAGCCGCGCCCATGATCGTCGCCATCAGCTTCAGCAGAGCGGGATTGGACTGGAGCAGCGAGAAAAGCTGGATACCGGCGGGCAGGCCGGCAAGAAACTCATCGAAGCGTATCAACGCCTCGTCCGCCCGGCGCGTCTGGCCGAAGGATTGCAGCAGCGCCGGCGTCAGTTCGGTCAACCGCTCGCGCGCCTCGGCCGACCGGGTGACGCGATAGCGGCCGAAATGCCAGCCGCGGATAACGCGGCAGATGTCGCTCGCCCGCTGGAATCCCAATCTCTGCAGGGTCTGCAACGTGTCGGGATCGTCGACATCGCCGGTAAAGACCAGATTGCCGATGCCCGCCGAAAGCTCGGGCGCGGTTTCGAAAAGCGCTGCGTAGTGGCGTTCGACCTGATGGAGTGCAGCGCGGAACGCCCCGGCAAAGGCCGCCGTATCGGCAAAACCGAGCATACGGGCTATGCGTTCAAGCCCTTCGTCATCTTCCGGCAGTATATGCGTCTGCTCGTCGGCGACCATCTGGATGGCATGCTCGACGCGGCGCAGGAACCAGTATTGCCGGGCGAGCGCGTCGCGTGCATCGGCCGTGATCCAGCCGCGTGCCGCAAGTTGGCCGAGCATCGGCACGGTCTCGCGGCCGCGCAGCTCGGCGAAGCGGCCACCGGCGATGAGCTGCTGGGTCTGGACGAAGAATTCGATCTCGCGAATGCCGCCGCGGCCGAGCTTGACGTTGTGGCCCTTCACGGTGATCTCGCCATGGCCCTTGTGGGCGTGGATCTGGCGCTTGATCGAATGAACGTCGGCAATCGCCGCATAGTCCATGTATTTGCGCCAGATGTAGGGCTGGAGGTCCTTCAGGAACGCGGCACCGGCGGCGAGATCGCCGGCCACCGGTCGCGCCTTGATCATGGCAGCGCGCTCCCAGTTCTGCCCGCGCGCCTCGTAGTAGCGCAGTGCCGCCTCGACCGGGATCGCCAACGGCGTCGAACCGGGATCGGGACGAAGCCTTAGGTCGGTGCGGAAGACATAGCCGTGTTCGGTGCGGTCCTGGAGAATGCGGACCAGCCGGCGCGTCAGGCGCGAAAACAGCTCCGTCGCGTCGAGCGGATCGACGACGGCAGGTGCCTGCGGGTCGAAGAAAACGACGAGGTCGATGTCGGAGGAGAAGTTCAGCTCATGCGCGCCAAGCTTGCCCATGCCGAGCAGAATCCAGCCCGACCGGCGCGCCGGATCCTCGGGGTCCGGCAGGTTGAGCTTGCCTTGTCCGTGCGCGTCGCGAAGCAGAAAGTCGACAGCAGCGCGGGTGCAGGCGTCGGCAAGACTGCTGAGCCGCCGTACCGTGACGGCGGTTTCAGCCTCGCCTGCAAGATCAGCCAGTGCGATCAGGACATGCGCTTCCGCTTTCCATTGCCGCAGCTCCATCATCAGGCTGCTTTCGGAGATGGCTTCCGCCCGCGCGGCCTTGTCGATCGCCGTGCCGATCGTAATCAGCCGGGCCTCGACGGTTTGATCGAAAAGCGCATCGAGTATCTGCGGGCGGCGGCGCACTGTGTCGCGCAGAAACGGCGACAGGTCGAACACCGCGGCAAGGAAATCCTGGACGGCGCCCTTGCCGGCGAGAAATTTCGCCAGCCGAGTAAGCTCCTCTTCCTGCGCAGTGGAAGCGATTTCCGACAATTCCCGCCTGACGCGGTTCTGATCCAGGGGAACGAGCTTTGCCGCCGGCTTCAAGAGCCAGTTGGTCTGTTCCGCAGCCGCCCTCACCGCCATCAGCGATCCTCCCGTTCGGGAAAACTCATGACGACGGACAATCCGGGATCGGCCGGCAGAAGATCAAGCCGTCCGTTGTGGAATGTCATGATTGCCTTGGCGAGGCTGAGGCCCAGGCCGGAACCCGGCTGCGAGCGACTTTTCTCCAACCGCACGAAACGCTCGGTCGCCCTGGCGCGATCGGCATCGTCGGGGATGCCGTGGCCGTTGTCTGTGACGGAAAGCCTGATTTCCCTGCCGACGCGATCGAGCGCCACGCGGACGGACGGCTTGGCTGTCGAGTCGGTAGAATATTTGATCGCGTTGTCGACGATGTTCGACAGCGCCTGGCCGATCAGCTCGCGATTGCCTTCGACGGCGAAGGCATCCTGCACCGAAGTCTCGAGTGTCACCCCCGCCTCCTCCGCCACCGGCTCGTAGAGCTCGACGACATCGCGCACGGACGCAGCCAGATCGACCCGGCTGGTGCTTTCGGAGGAATAGCCCGCCTCCAGCCTGGAGATCATCAGGATGGCGTTGAAGGTTTTTATCAGCTGGTCGGACTCGGCGATGGTCCCTTCCAGCGCCTGCCGGTAGTCGGCGGCCTTGTACTTACCGGAAAGCGTCGCCTCGGCGCGGTTGCGCAGCCTAGTCAGCGGTGTCTTCAGATCGTGGGCGATGTTGTCGGAGACCTGCTTCAGCCCTTCGTTGAGCGTGGCGATCCTGGCCAGCATGGAATTGAGGTTTTCGGAGAGGCGGTCGAACTCGTCGCCTGCGCCGGTGACCGGCAGCCGGCCGGAAAGATCGCCGCCCATGATGCGGCGGCTCGCCTCCGACACCGAGTCGATACGCTTCAGCGCCGCGCGTCCGACAAAGAACCAGATCAGAAGCCCGCCAAGCCCCATCATGCCCAGCGCCAGCATCAGCGCGCGGCGGATGACGGCGCGGAACCGCTCCGGCTCGCCGAGGTCGCGACCAACCAGCATGATCATCTGGTTCGGCAGGCGCAACACCAGCGCAATGGCGTTATGCCCCTTCTCGCCCTCCACTTGCACTTCGTTCTGGCCGGACTGGGTGTCGTTCGGGTCGGCGACCGGATTGCGTTGCCGCTCGAGCTCGGCCTCGCCGAAGCGCCGGTAGGAAAACGGCTCTGTCGTCCAGCCTTCGGCCTCGAGAACGCCGGGCTCCAGGCTCTGCACGTTTCCGGTCAGGATCTGGCCGTTGGTGTCGGCGATCAAATAGAGATTGGCGCCGGGCTGGCGGGAGCGCTGCTCGACCACGCGGACCAGCAGCGGCAAGCCGCCGCGCTGATAGGCCCGGGCGAGGCCGAGCACCTCGTCGTTGATCGTGTCCTGGGTCTGGCCGGTCAGCATGCGCGCCGACAGCGAGGTCATGTAGAAGACGAGCAGCACCGCGCAGATGGCGAACAGCAGGAGATAGAGCGCCGAAAGCCGCGCTGCCGTCGTCCTCATGATGGCCGGCATGGAAAGAGCCATGCTACCCGCTCTTGAGCATATAGCCGGCGCCACGAACCGTGTGCAGGATCGGCTTGTCGAAGCCCTTCTCGATCTTGCCGCGCAGCCGCGAGACGTGAACGTCGATGACGTTGGTCTGCGGATCGAAATGGTAGTCCCAGACATTCTCCAGCAGCATGGTGCGCGTCACCACCTGGCCGGCATGGCGCATCAGATACTCCAGAAGCCGGAACTCGCGCGGCTGCAGCGTGATCTCGCGCGCCGCGCGCCGCACCGAATGCGAGAGCCTGTCGAGCTCAAGATCGCCAACCCGGTAGACGGTTTCGGCTTCCCTGGCGCTGGCGCGGCGGTTCAGCACCTCGACCCGGGCCAGAAGCTCGGAAAAGGCATAGGGCTTGGTCAGATAGTCGTCGCCGCCGGCGCGCAAGCCGGTGACCCGGTCGTCGACTTCGCCGAGTGCCGACAGGATCAGCACCGGCGTCGTGTTGCCTCTTGATCTCAGACCGGCGATGACCGACAGGCCGTCGCGGCGCGGCAACATGCGGTCGACGACCATCACGTCATAGTCGCCGGAATCAGCGAGCGCGAAGCCGGTTTCGCCATCGCCGGCGACATGGGCGGTGTGTCCGGCCTCAGTGAAGGCTTTCTGGAGGTAATCGGCCGCTTCGCGATCGTCTTCTATGACGAGAATCTTCATGGGACCGTTATACGCGATTTCGCTGGAAGATTGAGTGGCCGGCATATGCATCGTGGCCTCACCAGAGCGTATCGCGAACAAAGTGATTCAAGGATACGCCGTAAGTCTTTGTTTTGGAATGTCGTTGTCCCAAAGCCACCGGCACCCTCGGATCAAGACCGAGGCGGGCTTTTGGGCGACATGCTTCGTTGTTTGAGCATGTCGTCATCCCAAAACCGCTTCACACTTTTGGGCGACATGCTTCGTGTTTGAGCATGCCGTCATGCTCTGTTCGAGCGGCAGCGGGCGATGGGAGTCCGCTGCCGCTGGGGAACACGATGACTGACTGACTAACGTATTCAGGCCCCGTGCTTTCCGGTGCGGCGGCTCGGGGGGTGTTGAAAACCGCCGCACCGGAAAAGTCTGGAACGTCAGCCCTTGGCGACAGGCAGCGCGACGAAGCGGTTGCTATCGTCGCGGGTGATCTGCATCAGCACCGCCTTGCGGCCCGACTTCACCGCGTCGGCCATCGCCTTGGCGACATCGTCGGTGCCATTGACCTCCGTCGAATTGACCGAGGTGATGACGTCGCCCGGCTGGATGCCGCGATCGGCGGCATCGCTGTCGGGGTCGACATCGGTCACCACAAGCCCTTTGCCATCGTCGGATCTGGTGACGGTGAGGCCGAGATCGGCCAGCGTGTCGGCCTTTGGCGGAGCGGAAGGCTGCTGGTCGGCCGAAGCCTGCTTGTCGCTCGAAGGCAGCGTGCCGAGATCGACCTTGACGGTCTCACTCTTGCCGTCACGCCACAGCGTGACCTCGACCGGTTTGCCGGGCTGGTAGGCGCCGATCAGACGCGCGAGTTCCTTCGGCGAAGCGACGTCCTTGCCGTCCACCTGAGTGATGACGTCACCGGCTGATATACCGGCCTTCTTGCCCGGACCATCGTTCTGGGCGCTGGAAACGAGCGCGCCCTTATCGGACTTCAGCCCAAGCGATTCGGCGATTTCGGAGGTGACCGGCTGGATCTCGACGCCAAGCCAGCCGCGCTGGACGGTGCCGTCCTTCATCAGATCCTGCACGACAGCCTTTGCCGTCGAGGCAGGAATGTCGAAGGCGATACCGACGCTGCCGCCGGACGGCGAGAAGATCGCGGTGTTGATGCCGACGACCTGGCCGTTAAGGTTGAAGGTCGGGCCGCCCGAATTGCCGCGGTTCACCGAGGCGTCGATCTGGATGAAATCGTCATAGGGGCCGGCGCCGATATCGCGGCCACGAGCCGAGACGATGCCGGCGGTGACCGTGCCGCCGAGGCCGAACGGATTGCCGACGGCCACGACCCAGTCGCCGACGCGAACCTTGGAATCATCGGCGAAGTCGACATAGGTGAACTTGCCGTCGCCTTCGACCTTGAGCACCGCGAGATCGGTGCGTGGGTCTGTGCCGACCAGCTTGGCGTCGAGTTCCTTGCCGTCATGCATCACCACCGTGAAGGACGAGCCATCTCCGACGACATGGTTGTTGGTGACGAGGTAACCATCATCGGAGATGAAAAAACCGGACCCCTGGGCGACCGGCCGCGGCTGGCGGTTCTGATCACGGCGTCCGAAGCGCCGCATTCCATCCTGGCCCCCCTGATCGCCAAAGCCACGGAACTCCCTGAAGAAGCGGCGCAATTGCGGATCGTCGGGAAGATTGCCGAAGCCGTCGGGCAGGTCGGAGCCGTCGTCGGCGGTCGATTCTATCTTGGCTTTGACGCGTACACTGACGACCGCCGGCGAAACGCGCTCGACCACATCGGCGAAGCTCGGGACCTGCGGCGCCTCGACACGCACGGCCTCGGCCAGGACCGGGGCTGTCACGGTGGCAACCGCGCCGAAGCCGATCGCGCCGGCAATGGCCACTGAAGCTGCGGCAGCCATCAGGCGTTTGCGGGTGCGGGGATATGAACTGGGGGCAATATTCATGGGTCTCGTATCCTCTTCAAGGGATGCGCTTCGGTCGGCATCCTCGGGCAAGAGAAATAGAGGGGCGCACATTACGGCGCCATTTCCGGTGCATGAAACTTTCGTAATGTTTGCGGGGGCCGCCGCCTTCAGTCCCGGTGCAAAATAGTGTCCAGCTCCGCCTGTTCCTCGGCGGTCAACGCATTGGTTGGCGCTGAGCGGCGCGAGCGGGCGCCGAGCACGATGACGGCGCCGCCGGCAAGGAGCAGAAGGATCGGCGTGCCCCAGAGTAAAGCATTGCGCAGGCTGAAGCGCGGTTTCAACAGCACGAACTCGCCGTAGCGGGAAACAATATAGTCTATCACCTGCTGGTCGGTGTCGCCGGCAACGAGGCGCTGGCGCACCAGCACGCGCAGATCGCGGGCAAGGTCTGCATCGGATTCATCGATCGACTGGTTCTGGCAAACCATGCAGCGCAGCTCTTCCGAAAGCGTCCGCGCCCGCGTCTCGAGCGCCGGGTCGGCCAGAACCTCGTCGGGCTTCACCGCAAGTGAAGCGCCGGCAAACAACAGCGTCAGCAGCAGGATCAGCGAGGCCAGTGAAAATCTTGCGGTCATGGCAGGCTCGCGGAAGGCACTGCGCCGGTCGACTTGCGGCGGCGCGACGGTGCCCCGACGCGCAGGCGCCGGTCCATGAGCGACATCGCAGCACCTGCCATCATGACCAGGCTGCCCCCCCAGATCAGCGTCACCAGCGGCTTCCACCAAAGCCGCACCACGACGGAGCCGTCGGTCCCTTCGTCGCCAAGCGAGAGGTAGAGCTGGCTGAACCCAATCGTCTTGATACCGGACTCGGTCGTCGTCATCTGTCGGACCGGATAGGAGCGCTTGGATGAGGTGATTATGGCGGTTGTGCTTCCATCGGCGTCGAGCAGCGCAAAGCGGCCACGATCCTCGCTGTAATTAGGCCCCTGAGCGGGATAGAGCCCTTCGAAACGCAGCGTGTGGCCGGACAGTTGCACGGTCTCGCCCGCATGCATCGACAATATCTTCTCGGTGCCGAAGCAAAGCGTGCCGACGATGCCCAGCGTCGTCAGCCCGAGGCCGAGATGGGCGAGCGCGGTGCCGAAGACCGAACGCGGCAGGCCGGCGAAGCGCCTGAACATGGTGCCGGTTGCGACAGTGCCAAAGCCGGACTTGACGGCAATATCGGTGAGCGCGCCGCAGATCAGCCAAAAGGCCAGGCCGACGCCAAGTGCTGCGAACACCGACGCGCCGTCGATGAACAAGGCCGTCACCAGCACGGCCAGAAGCGCTGCGGCGAAGGCCGCCATCAGGCGCTGGGCGACGGCGAAGATGTCGCCGCGCTTCCAGGCCAGCAGCGGCCCGAACGGGACCACGACCAGAAGCGGCACCATCAGCGGGCCGAATGTCAGGTTGAAGAACGGCGCGCCGACCGAAATCTTGTCGGCTGAAACGGCCTCGACCGCCAGCGGATAAAGCGTGCCGATCAGCACGGTGGCGGTGGCCGTGGTCAGGAACAGATTGTTGAGGACCAGCGCCCCTTCGCGCGAGATTGGATGGAACAGGCCGCCGGCCGTCAGCCTCGACGCGCGAAAGGCGAACAGCGCCAGCGATCCGCCGATGAACAGTGTCAGGATGCAGAGGATGAACACGCCGCGCGTCGGATCGGTGGCGAAGGCGTGGACCGAAGTGAGCACCCCGGAGCGCACCAGGAAGGTGCCGAGCAGCGACAGCGAGAAGGTCAGGATCGCCAGCAGCAGCGTCCAGATCTTCAGGGCCGAGCGCTTCTCCATGACGATCGCCGAGTGGAGCAGCGCCGTGCCCGCCAGCCATGGCATAAAGGAGGCGTTCTCGACCGGATCCCAGAACCAGAAGCCACCCCAGCCAAGTTCGTAATAGGCCCAGTAGGAGCCCATGGCGATGCCGCCTGTCAGGAACATCCAGGCGACCAGCGTCCATGGCCGCACCCAGCGCGCCCAGGACGCGTCGATGCGGCCTTCGATGAGGGCGGCGACCGAGAAGGAAAAGCAGATCGAGAAGCCGACATAGCCGAGATAGAGCAGCGGCGGATGGATGGCGAGACCGAGATCCTGCAGGATCGGATTGAGATCGCGGCCCTCGATCGGCGCCGGATTGAGCCTGGCGAACGGGTTGGACGTCGCCAGGATGAACAGGAAGAAGGTGGCGCCGATGGCCCCTTGCACGGCCAGCACATTGGCTCGAAGCGTCGCAGGAAGATTGCTGCCGAAAGCAGCGACGAGCGCGCCGAAGAAGGTCAGGATCAGCACCCAGAGCAGCATCGAGCCTTCGTGATTGCCCCAGGTGCCGGTGATCTTGTAGATCAGCGGCTGCAGCGAATGCGAGTTGTCCCAGACATTGGCCACCGAAAAATCGGACGTTGCATAGGCTATCGCCAGCGCCGCGAAGGACAGAGCGGTCAAGGCGAAGCCGGTCACCGCGACCGGACCGCCGACGGCCATCATCTTCTGGTTGTTCATGCGCGCGCCGAACAGCGGTACCAGCGTCTGCACCAAGGCCAGCGCAAACGCCAGGACCAGCGCGAAATGTCCGGTTTCAACCAAGGCTGTTACTCACTCTTGCTCTCCTGCCACACGCCCTTGGCCTTGAGACCGTCGGCCACCTCCTTGGGCATGTAGTTCTCGTCGTGCTTGGCCAACACGCTGTCGGCGACGAAGACGCCGTCCGGGCGAAACGTGCCTTCAGTGATGACGCCCTGCTCCTCGCGGAAAAGGTCGGGAAGAATGCCGGTGTAGGTGACTTTCACCTGCTTCTGATTGTCGGTCACCGAAAAGGCGACAGTGGCCCCCTGGCCGCGCTCGATCGTGCCTTTTTCGACGAGGCCGCCGAGCCTGATACGCTGCCCGGGCTGCAGGCTGGCGGTGGTCAGATCGGCGGGCATGTAGAAGTAGGAGGCCTTCTGGCCGAGCGCGTAGAAGGTCAGACCGGTGGCGGCACCGAGAAAGGCCAACCCTCCGGCGATCACCGACAGTCTTTTCTGCTTGCGCGTCATGTTTTACTCCGTCGCCGTCAGACCAAGCGAGACGGCAAAGGCGGTGAATTTCTTCGCTTCCTCACTATCGGAGCCAAAAACGGCGATACCGCGATTGAGCGCGTCGCGTGCCTGATCGGCCTTGCCCAGCACGACATAGGAACGAATAAGCTGCATCCATCCTTCCGCATCGCGCGGGTTTTGACGAAGTTTTTCATCAAGTCCCGCAACCATGGTGTTGATCATCGCTTCCCTGTCCTGCGGCGACATCGACGAGGCGGCATCGACATCCCCGGCGCCCGGGCCTTTTGCAGGCTCTCCCGAAGCGACGCTCCGCTTGGCGGATTCGGCCAGTGCCTGCTCGACGGCGCCGCGCCAGGCTGAGTCCTGCGGCAAGGCCGCTAGCATTTTCTGCCAGCCAGCTGTCGCCTCCTCAATGCGGCCTTCCTGCGCCATGCCCATCGCGAGATAAAAGCTCGCCTTCGGATTTGCCGGATCGAGCTTCAGCGCCGCCTCGAAAGCGGCCTGAGCGTCGGACGAAACAATGCCGCCCGCTGCGTTGGCGATCGCCTCGCCGAGGCCTGCCTGGCGGGCGGCGCTGTCACCGTCGAGGCGAATGGCGTTGCGATAGGCCGTCACCGCATCGGCGAAGCGCTGCATGCGCAGATAGATGGGCGCCAGAACGTCCCAACCCCTGCCATCGGACGGATTGGCGGCAAGGTGAGCCTCGGCGCGTGCCACCAGCTCGTCCACCGAACTGTCGGCGGGATTCTTGGTCAGCCGCTCGCTGAGCGGCTGCGACGGCAGATCGGGCGAGCCCAGCTGGCTGTACAAGCCCCAACTGACCAGCGGAACCACCAGGACCGCGGCCGTCGCAACCAGCCTGGTCGCCATCGACGGCTGCCGCGCCGCGGCCTTGTCGGCCGGATCGGCCCCGGCCCCGGCATTGTCCAGGCGAAGGATGCGGCGAGCGATTTCGGCACGCGCCTCTTCGGCCTCCGCCGGCTGGATCAGGCCGCGCGCCACGTCTCGGTCAAGCTCCGACAGCTGGTCGCGATAAACTTCAAGGTCATGATCGCTGCTCGCCGAACCATCCTTCGGGCCGCCGGCCAGCGGCAGCAGAACCGCCAGGCTTGCACCCAGCGTGAGAATGGCAGCTATGACCCAGAACAGCATGCTTCTTCCAATAACGGCAGAGCCCTGCCCTGCCAACACAGGCATCCTGCGACGCTTTGACGGCAGGTGCGTCGCATGTGCTTGATTGATGTCAACCGGACCTATCCGCCCAGTCGTTACGTCAGCGGCGTCCAGCTGCCATCGGCGTTGCGGCAAGCGGTTCCGCGCGCGGTGGCGCCGGCGGCCCCGGTAAAGACCGTATGGGTGTATTGCCGGCAGTCCTGCGAGCCGACACGATAGGGCTGGGCGGCGACAACCTCGCCATAATGCGCCGACCGATCGCTCTTCCACGTCACCTTCTGGCCACTCGCTGTGTACTCGAGCGCCTTGTATTCCGCCTCCAGCGCCTTGCGCTTCTCGGATTCCTTCAAGCCGGCACCGATCGATCCGCTGACGAGGCCGCCGCCCATGGCGGAAATGATCGTCGTCGCGATCTTGCCGTCAGTTGGCGGCGTGACGGCAGGCTGCGGCGCCACCGTGGGGGCCGGGCTGTTGCCCAGCGTCGTGCAGCCGGAAACGGCCAGCAGTGCGGAAACGAGCGCGACGCGAATCTTCATGCCAACAACCGGTTTTCTTGAGTTAGAGCTGGGAGCCGCGCCATCGGGGAAGTCGGTGTGGCCATTAGTGTTGATGTTTGTCCGAAATTTGGCCGCGGCCGACGCTCCGGGACCAATCGACATGCCGCCATATCACGCACCGTCGATCAAGCATCATTGAAGGCTCCGCAATCGAACCACTGCCTTCAACCCGCCCATGCCGGACCGTTCCAGAGCCAGAACGCCTCCATACTCATTGACGAGGTCGGCGACAATGGCAAGTCCAAGCCCGGTCCCCGGCTTGGTCTCGTCGAGCCGCCGTCCGCGCCTCAGCGCCTCGCGCGCCTTGTCTTCGGGAATGCCCGGGCCGTCATCCTCGATACTGATCTCGAACAGATTGACGGCACCCTCCTTGCCGGCGCCACTCGTCTTGTCGGAGATTGGTGCCACCGACACTGCGACCGCGCTCTTTGCCCATTTCATGGCGTTGTCGAGCAAATTGCCAAGCAATTCTTCCAGATCCTCACGTTCCCCGGCAAAGACGATATCGACTGCCGGCAGCGAAAGCGAGAGAGCAGTCTGCGGGTTGAGTTTTTGCAGCACGCGCACCATGCGCTGGACCAGCGGCGCCACCGGCGTACGGTAGACGACGCTGTCGCGTTGCGCCGCGACGCGGGCGCGCTGCAGATAGTGGTCAACCTGCTTCTGCATCGAGGCGGCCTGCTCGGCTATGAGCTTGCCCTTGGCGCCGCCAAGCGCCCGCCCCTCGTTGATCAGCACCGCCAGCGGCGTCTTCAGCGAATGGGCGAGGTTGCCGACCTGCGTGCGCGAGCGCTCGACAATACGCTTGTTGTTTTCGATCAGCGCGTTGGTCTCGTTGGCAAGCGGCTCGATCTCGGCCGGGAAGCGGCCGTCTAGCCTTTGCGCGGTTCCTTCCCGCACCATGGCGAGAGCGTTCCTGACCCGGCGCAATGGCTGCAGGCCCAGCAGGATGGCGATGGCGTTGATGGCGATCATGCCGACGCCGAACAGGGAAAGATAGGTCAGAAGGCGACGCTGGAAGGCGCCTATCTCCTGCTCGAGCTCGGTCTGGTTGCCCATGACACGGAAGCGCGCCGCGCGATTTTTCGCGTCGAGAACGAATTCGCTCTCGAACACTTCCAGCTCCTCGCCATTGATGCCTTCGGTGGCATAGCTGCGCTGGAAGCTGGCATTGAAGGGAACCTCGGCGACGCTTGGCGACGGGATCGTCTTGGTCATCGAGGAGGAGTGCAGATCGCCGCGCACGCCTTCCGACGCAGGCTCCACCGACCAGTACCAGCCGGAATTCGGCTCCGAGAACCGAAGATCGCCAAGGTCGGGAGCGCCGGTCAGCGAACCGCCTTCGGACACGCCGACCGAGCCGATCAGATTGAACAGATGCGCCGACAGCAAGCTGTCGAAACCGCGCTCGCTCGCCTGGCGATAGAGCGTCGTGATCAGCGTGAAGATGACGACCAGGGTGAGTATCGCCCAGACCGTGGAAAAGGCGATCACCCGGAACGCCAGCGAACGCGGCCAGAACCGCAGCGAAAGCGGCGTTCTTGCAGTCTGTTTGAGCGGTTCCGCCTTACGCCTCCGGCTCACGCATTCGATAGCCCATGCCGCGAACGGTTTCTATCATGTCGATGCCCATCTTCTTGCGAAGCCGCCCGACAAAGACCTCGATTGTGTTGGAATCGCGGTCGAAATCCTGATCGTAAAGATGCTCGACCAGCTCGGTGCGGGACACGACCTCGCCCATATGGTGCATCAAATAGGCAAGCAGGCGGAATTCGTGCGACGTCAGCTTCAGCGGCACGCCGTCGACATCGGCCTTGGAGGCCTTGGTGTCGAGCCGCAACGGCCCGCAGGTCAACTCGGACGACGCATGGCCGGCCGCGCGCCGGATGAGCGCGCGAACCCTGGCCAGCACCTCTTCGATGTGGAACGGCTTGGTGACGTAATCGTCGGCGCCGGCGTCGATGCCGGATACCTTGTCGCTCCAGCGATCGCGCGCCGTCAGAATCAGGACCGGCATCTTGCGGCCGCCGCGTCGCCAGCGCTCAACCACACTGATGCCGTCCATCTGCGGCAAGCCGATGTCGAGCACCACGGCGTCATAGGGCTCGGTATCGCCAAGGAAATGCCCTTCCTCACCGTCGAAGGCCCGGTCGACGACATAGCCGGCATCGACCAACGCGTCTGATATCTGCCGGTTGAGATCCTTGTCATCTTCGACGACCAGTACGCGCATGCTGGGATCAACACCTGTTGAAGAATTGGTCAGATATAGGCCGATTCCGACACGCTGGGAAACGGCGGGTCAATTCTGCGGAACGACGATCTCTGTGCGGCGCGGGCGCTGCCCGTCCTTGCCTGGAACCAGCACGACGATGACGCAGACCGGCTGGCCACCGCGCGTCGACTGTGATGCCTTGGCCAGCGTGCCGCCATTCTGCTCGGCGACCTGCTGACCGATCGCGTAGCAGTCGGAGGCAGCCAGGACGACCGGCCGGTTCTGCTCGGGCACGACGACCGGCAGCGCCGTCGCCTGCGATGCGAACAGAGCGGCCGCTGATAGCGCCAATGTCGCGGTTCGGAAGTGGGAACGAAGCGTTTTCATGGTCAGCGTTCTAACGCATCGGTGCTGAACGTGAAATGAACAGTGAACGCCTGCAACACATGCCTATCCCACCCCTGAAACGCGAGACAACCGACCTTATGATTTCGCCGCCCCAACCCGGCAAAATTCATCGAAGCGCCAGTCTAGACTGTGTTGCAGCCATATTGAAAGCGCGTCAGGCGTTTTCTTCCGTCACGGCGCGAAAACGCAGCAGCCCGTGATAGGCCGAAAGGTCCTCGTCGTAACGGCCCTCGGTGAATTCGAGCCTGAGATTGAGTCGGTGATGCTCGTCGAGCGCGAGCGCCGCATCCTGGAGCCGGGCGCTGACCATGTCCATCACATCGAGCATTTCTTTCCTGGCCTCGGACTTCGACCAGAAATGCAGCGTGAAAAGCTGCTCGGCGTCGTTCTCCATGCCCGTTGTCCAGTCGTAGACGCTGGTCCGGCCAAAGGTGACATAGGGAAACGGGACATTTTCCGGGGCATGGTCGAACAGTTTAGCGCCGCCCAATGCCGCTGACAGGAAACCATCACCGTTCAGCGTTTCGAACAAGGCCTTCTGCAGCGCGGCCGCCGGCGCGGTCATCGTCTTCTCCCTCGCCCGTCACGACTGAACAGGCCTTCACCGTCAGCGATTCCTGCTTGCAGCGTAGCCGCGTTGACGTTCTGGCGCCAGATCACGGGACGGTCGGGATTTATCGAAAATCGGCTGCGGTCAGCACGTACATGCTCTTGCCGGTACGGGCATAAGCATTCCTTGCGACGTCATGTATGGGACCGACAGCCGCATCGAAGGCGGCGAGATATGTGGCTTCGGCTGTCGCCGTCCCCGACGGTGCCGTCGAGATGGCATCTGCATCGACAAAGAAAGAAATCTGGGACATGCCGTCATAGCCGACGAAGCGGATCCGTCGGCTCGCTTCGTCGTAGCTGCGGCTTTGGTTTGGAAATGTCAGGCTCATGACTTGACGCCGTTAAGCGGCCCCCGCCTTCTTGACTGCCGCCCGCTTTTTCTTGGGGGCGACGGGATTGAGGGCCTCCGCGGCGCGGTCGGCCTCTTCCTTGGCCAGCCGCAGCGCCCGCAGCCTTGCCGTCTTGATGATCCTGGCCTTGGCTTCCGAAACATATTCGGCCGTTGCCTGGTTTCGCTCCGCGGTTTTCTTCTGCTTTTCCATGAAGCGCGCCTCAGCTTTTTCCATTATATTCTGACTGAATTCCGCCATCGATAAAATCTCCTTCTTGACTGAGATTATGAAAGTGAGTTTCTCATCTAAAATAGGTACTCGGATAGAAAAAATCAATTCCAGGATTATTTTATGCTCATCGAATTCATGGGAATGAAACTGCTAAATAATACTGTCAATAGTTTCCGATAAAGGACTAATATTTTTTGGCACTCCTATCTATCGAGTGCCAAAACGCCTATACAAGGGCGTGGCCGCCTAAGCCGGCCCCAGAAAGAAGTTCCCATGAAATTCCGGCCACTCCACGATCGCGTCGTTATTCGGCGCGCCGAAAGCGATACCAAATCCAAGGGCGGCATCATCATCCCCGACAATGCCAAGGAAAAGCCGCAGGAAGGCGAAGTGATCGCCGTCGGGCCAGGCGCGCGGGACGAAAGCGGCGCGCTGATCGCACTCGATGTCAAGGCCGGCGACCTCATCCTGTTCGGCAAATGGTCGGGAACCGAAGTCAAGATAGACGGTGAGGACCTTCTGATCATGAAGGAGGCCGACATCATGGGCATCATCGACAAGAGCGAGATGGGCATCACCGACAAGATCGTGGCTGCCAAGAAAGCCGCCTGATTGGAGCGCCGCGCGTCCTCTTGGACGCGCAGAAGATGCTCCAAGTTTTTGATTCAGGCGGGTGCTGCCAGCGCCTTGCCACAACCAATTGAACGGGACGAAAAAACATGTCTGCCAAGGAAATCAAATTCTCCACCGATGCGCGTGACCGGATGCTGCGCGGTGTCGAAATCCTCAACAACGCCGTCAAGGTGACGCTCGGCCCCAAGGGCCGTAACGTCATCATCGACAAGGCCTATGGCGCGCCGCGCATTACCAAGGACGGGGTGACGGTGGCCAAGGAAATCGAGCTTGCCGACAAGTTCGAGAACATGGGCGCCCAGATGGTGCGCGAAGTGGCCTCGAAGACCAACGATCTCGCCGGCGACGGCACCACCACCGCCACGGTGCTTGCCGCTTCCATCCTGCGCGAGGGCGCCAAATTCGTTGCCGCGGGCA
The DNA here is from genome assembly GCF_004023115.1 of Mesorhizobium sp. M6A.T.Cr.TU.017.01.1.1. NCBI lineage: Bacteria > Pseudomonadati > Pseudomonadota > Alphaproteobacteria > Hyphomicrobiales > Phyllobacteriaceae > Mesorhizobium > Mesorhizobium sp. M6A.T.Cr.TU.017.01.1.1. Next base: position 80,980 of record NZ_RZTA01000002.1, on the reverse strand, counting down.
TGAACCCGATGGACCTCAAACGCGGCATCGACCTTGCGGTCACCGCCGTCGTCAAGGAAATCCAGGCACGCGCCAAGAAGGTCAAATCTTCCGGTGAAATCGCGCAGGTCGGCACCATTGCCGCCAATGGCGATGCCACCGTCGGCGCCATGATCGCCAAGGCGATGGACAAGGTCGGCAATGACGGCGTCATCACTGTCGAGGAAGCCAAGACCGCAGAGACCGAACTCGACGTCGTCGAGGGCATGCAGTTCGACCGTGGTTATCTCAGCCCCTATTTCGTCACCAATGCCGAGAAGATGCGCGTCGAGCTGGAGGACCCTTATGTCCTCATCCACGAAAAGAAGCTTGGCAATCTGCAGGCGATGCTGCCGATCCTCGAAGCCGTGGTGCAAAGCGGCAAACCGCTGGTGATCATCTCCGAGGACGTCGAAGGCGAAGCGCTGGCGACGCTGGTCGTCAACAAATTGCGCGGCGGCCTCAAGGTCGCGGCAGTCAAGGCGCCGGGCTTCGGTGATCGCCGCAAGGCGATGCTGGAAGACATCGCCGTGCTCACTGCCGGCCAGATGATCTCGGAAGACCTTGGCATCAAGCTCGAGAACATCACCATCGACATGCTCGGCCGCGCAAAGCGCGTGCTGATCGAGAAGGACACGACGACGATCATCGACGGTGCAGGCGAGAAGGCCACGATTCAGGCGCGTGTCCAGCAGATCAAGGGGCAGATCGAGGAAACCACTTCCGACTACGATAAGGAGAAGCTGCAGGAGCGGCTAGCCAAGCTCGCCGGCGGCGTCGCGGTCATTCGCGTCGGTGGTGCGACCGAGTCCGAGGTCAAGGAAAAGAAGGACCGTATCGACGACGCGCTGAACGCTACGCGCGCGGCGGTGGAAGAAGGGATCGTTCCCGGCGGCGGTGTTGCTCTGCTGCGCGCCAAGGCCGTGCTGAACGGGCTGACCGGAGCCAATGCCGATGTGACGGCGGGCATTTCGATCGTGTCGAGAGCGCTCGAAGCGCCGATCCGCCAGATCGCCGAGAACTCCGGCGTCGAAGGTTCGATCGTTGTCGGCAGGCTCATGGACAGCAAGGATCACAACCAGGGTTTCGATGCTCAGAACGAGATCTATGTCGACATGATCAAGGTCGGCATCGTCGACCCGGCAAAGGTGGTGCGGACCGCGCTCCAGGATGCCGGTTCGATCGCGGCATTGCTGATCACTGCGGAAGCCATGATCACCGACATTCCAGCCAAGGATGCCGCGCCTGCGGCCGGCGGCGGCATGGGGGGCTACTGACCATCGCCTAGACAAGCCTGCAGCGCCCGGCCGGAAAGGCCGGGCGACCGATCCCAACACCAACCAGGAAGGAACTGTTCCGTGGCCACACAAAGCAGCAAGCCATCTCTCGCGCGTCGATGGGAAGATTACCAGCCGGCCAAATCCACGCTTTTGTGGGCATGTGCGGCAACCGTCGTCGCCACGCTGATCATCGGTTTCAACTGGGGCGGCTGGGTGACCGGTGGCACCTCACGCGCGCTGGCGACAACCGCCGGCGACGTGGCGCGCGGCGAGCTGGCCTCGGCGGTCTGCGTCGATCGCTTCAATACGGCACCCGATGCCGCCGCCAAACTTGTCGAGTTCAAGGCCATAACCGACAGTTACAAGAAGCGGCAGTTCATCGAGACGGGCGGCTGGGCGACCATGCCCGGGAAAACCTCGCCCGACAGGCTGGGTGCGCAAAGCTGTGCGGTCGCTCTCGCCGCCTGATATCATCGACCTCTCCGAGAGAAACGAACTCTACACGAGAGCCTGAAAGAAAACCGCCGGGGCATCTCCCCGGCGCGCGGCCCGCCGGCAAGGAGATCGATCCATGATTGCGTTCGTCCCGAAGCCAAATGCCGTCGCGACAATCAAAGCGGTTGAGGAAAGTCGCTTCGATCGCATTCGTAGACTTGCCGATAAGCATAGGAAAGCTGACACCGGCACGATACGCCGCGACCCGCAAAAGACCGGCGACAAACGCCCTATGTGACGCCCGCGTGCCGCCACCTCACGAAACCGGTGCCGCACCGCCCTCTTCGGTGCGCCGCGCTATGAATTCGTCGAGGACGTCTGATGTGACAGCGGCCGAGGGCGGTGGCCGGAAGTCGGCCAACAGTCGTTTCCAGATGCCGGTGGCGCGCTCCGTGGCGGTTCTTGACCCGGCCTGCGTCCAGTTGCCGAAATTCGACCAGTCGGCCACCAGCGGCTCGTAGAATGCGGTGCGGTAGCGCGCCATTGTGTGTCCGGCCGAGAAGAAATGCCCGCCCGGCTGCACTTCCGCGATGGCCTCGAAGCCGATCGCGTCCTCGTCGCCAGGCGTCGCCGCGCAGAGTTCGGCGACCGTCTGCAGCGCCTCGATATCGGTGATCAGCTTCTCGAAGGAGACGCTCAGCCCGCCTTCGAGCCAGCCCGCGGCATGGATGCAGACCGTGGCGCCAGCAAGCACCGAGCCCCACAGCGCGAACTGGGTTTCGTGGGCTGCCTGCGCGTCCGAAATGTTGGCGGCGCTGCCGCCACCGGACCGCCAGGGAAGGCCGGTGAAGCGCGCAAGCTGACCGGCGCCGAGCGTCGCCTTGATGTGCTCCGGTGTGCCGAAGGCCGGCGCTCCGGATTTCATGTCGACATTGGACGAGAAGGAACCATAGACGACCGGCGCGCCTGGCCGCACGATCTGGGCCAGCGTCAGCCCGACCAGCGCTTCGGCATGCTGCAGCGTCAGCGCGCCGGCCACCGTGATCGGCGCCATGGCGCCGGCCAGGCAGAAGGGCGTGATGATCAACACCTGCCCCGCCTTGGCAAAGTCGATGATGCCTTGCGCCATCGGAATGTCGAGCTGACGCGGCGAATTGGTGTTGATGACGGTGTAGCAATAGGCCCCCGAACGGAATTCGTCCTCGGACAGGCCGCGCGCCAGCCGCAGCATCTCGAACCCGTCCTCGACCTGCGGCGTGCCGCGCGCGAAATGAACGGGAACTTGTCGGACAGCGTCAGCTGAGCCCGGTTGACGGCATAATGGCGCAAACGGTTGTCGATGTCCTGCGGCTCGATGCAAGGCCCCAGCATATGCAGGACGTCGAAATGCTGCACCAGCCGAATGAGATCCTCGAAAGCGGCAAGCGTCCCCGGCCGCCGGCCGCGCTCTAGATCGGTGACGTTCGGCGCGCCGGATCCCGCCAGGAACGTCATCGAGCCGAGCTCGAGCATCAGGTCTCGGGCACGGTCGCCGGCGTGCGCCCGGATCGATTTCGGCGCCGAGGCCAGCGCCGCCGCGACGATGTCGCGGCCGAGGCGCACCATCTGACTGTCCTCGTCGACCAAAGCGCCGGCACGGGCAAGAATGAGACGCGCTTCCGGCAACAGCACCTTGACACCGAGTTCCTCGAGCACGCGCAGCGCCGTGTCGTGGATCGCGGCGACGTGGTCGGCCGAAAAGACAGGCTGCGGCAGGAACGGGTTCTTCAGCGAACGATAGTCCGGCCGGCGGCTGCTCTCGCTGCCAGCCTCGCCGGTTCGTCCGCGCCTGCGTTCGCGCCTGAGGTTGCGTGCGGCGTCATCGACCATGGCGGATACTCCTCATTGCCGTATTGCCTTGCCCTGGGGATCGTAGGGAGAGGCCGCGATGACGCGCGCCGGCCGTTCGTTAGAGGCGGCAGGATACTTGCACTGTACATATGTGTCTAGTATGGTTGTATGCAGCTCTCCCCCATGCCTATTGTGCGGCCATGATCATGATTGCTCCGCGGGACGAGCCGGCGCCCGGCAACATCAAGGTGACGCGCTGGGACTGGATCAGTCTTGCGCTCCAGACATTGATTTCAGACGGCATCGAAAGCGTGCGCGTGCTGCCGCTCGGCCAGAAGCTCGGCGTTTCGCGCTCAAGCTTCTACTGGTATTTCGATAGCCGTCAGGATCTGCTCGACCAGTTGCTTGCCCATTGGCGGGATACCAACACCAAGGCGATCGTCGAACGCGCGCAGCGGCCCGCCGAAAGCATCATCATCGGTGTCATGAACGTGTTCGAATGCTGGGCGGACGAGCGCCTGTTCGATCCTAGGCTCGACTTCGCCATCCGGGAATGGGCGCGTCGCTCCGATGACGTGCGCCGGGCAATCGACCAGGCCGACAATGACCGCCTGGGCGCGATCCGCGACATGTATCGCCGGCATGGCTATGATGAAGAGGATGCCTTCATCCGCGCCCGGGTGCTCTACTACATGCAGATCGGTTATTATGTGCTTGACCTCAAGGAGCCGGTCGAGGCGAGGGTCAGTCATCTCGCCGCCTACCTGCGCAGTTTCACCGGCCAGGAGCCAAGCGACGCCGACGTGGCGCATTTCATGCGCTTTATCGCGGCGCGGTAATATTGAAAGCGGATGCGCGCCTGCAAAGCGGTGGAGGTGGCCCCTCAAACTCCTATCTAGAAACTGTAACGCGCAAGTCTACCTCGCCCTTGTGAGCGGCGCCAAAATGAACGAATAGTCTTGGTAGGCGCGTCGCCCTGAAATTGCCCCGTGCAGTTTCTCACTGGGAGGCGTAGCCGCAGCCGGATCCTGGAATGGCCAGTCCTTTGAAACCACGCAAGAGAAGAGGTCCGATTGCCGCAAGACTGCTGGCTGCGGATGCGTGGTTCGATTCCTCGCTCTACGAGATCGGCTTCAAGGCGCGCCGGTTCTGGGAAGCGGCCACCATTTTTTTCCGGCGCTTCCGCGTCTCCGGCTGGCGCCGCGGCATCATCGAACTGTTGAGCGAGGCCTTCACGCTCGGCGCCGGCGGCATCGTCGTCATGCTGGCGCTTGCCCTGCCAGCCTTCCAGGAGACCGCCGGCGACTGGCGTGCCCAGGGTGATTTCGCCGTCACCTTCCTCGATCGCTACGGCAACGAGATCGGCCAGCGCGGCATCATCCAGCGCGATTCTGTGCCGGTCGACGAGATGCCCGACCAGGTCATCAAGGCGGTGCTGGCCACCGAGGATCGGCGTTTCTTCGATCACCACGGCATCGATGCGCTCGGTCTTTCGCGCGCGATCTTCGCAAATGTGCGGGCGAATTCCGTGGTGCAGGGCGGCTCGAGCATCACCCAGCAGCTGGCCAAGAACCTGTTCCTGACCAATGAACGGACATTGGAACGCAAGATCAAGGAAGCCTTCCTGTCGCTGTGGCTCGAGGCCAATCTGTCGAAGAAGGAGATCCTGCAGCTCTATCTCGACCGCGTCTATATGGGCGGCGGCACCTTCGGCATCGAAGCGGCCGCTGATTTCTATTTCGGCAAAAGCGTCAAGGATCTGAACCTCGCCGAAGCGGCGATGCTGGCCGGCCTGTTCAAGGCACCGACCAAATACGCGCCGCACATCAACCTGCCTGCTGCCAGGGCGCGGGCCAATGTGGTGCTGTCCAATCTCGTCGAGGCCGGCTTCATGAGCGAGGGCCAGGTGCTGCAGGCGCGGCTGCATCCGGCCGAAATCGTCGACCGCGGCGAGCAGAAAAGCCCGGATTACTACCTCGACTGGGCATTCGAAGAGGTCAAGAAGATCGCGGCGAAATCCGGCCAGCATTCGCTGGTCGCTCATACCACTTTCGACGCCAACATCCAGAAGGCGGCGGAAGAATCGATGGAGTTCCATCTCCGCCAGTTCGGCAAGGAATACAACGTCACCGAAGGCGCCATGGTCGTCATCGAAACCAATGGCGCAGTCAGGGCGATCGTCGGCGGCCGCGACTACGGCGCCAGCCAGTTCAACCGCGCCACCAAGGCGCTGCGCCAGAGCGGCTCATCGTTCAAACCCTATATCTATGCAACGGCGATGGAGCACGGCTTCACTCCGGACTCCGTCGTTTCCGGCGGGCCGATCTCCTGGGGCAGTTGGTCGCCTCACAATTACAATGGCGGGTCGGCAGGCAAGGTCACGCTGATCACGGCGATGGCCAAATCGATCAACACCGTGCCGGTGCGGCTGGCCAAAGATTATCTCGGCATCAAGCCGATCAAGGCGATGGCGGAAGCCATGGGCGTCGAATCGCCGCTCGAATCGCACAAGACGATGGTGCTCGGCACTTCGGGCATGACCGTGATGGACCAAGCGACAGGCTATAGCGTCTTCGCCCAGAACGGCTTTGTCGGCTCCCGGCATGGCATCACCCAGCTCGTCACCCATACCGGCGAGATGGTTTACGATTTCGCCAAGGATGCGCCGCCGCCGCATCGTGTGCTGTCGGAACAGGCGCTGAAATATATGAACACCATGCTGGCGGCGGTGCCGGTGATGGGCACGGCGCGGCGCGCTGCCCTTCCCAACATCGTTTCGGCCGGCAAGACCGGCACCACGCAATCTTACCGTGATGCCTGGTATGTCGGCTTCACCGGCAACTATACGGCTGCCGTGTGGCTCGGCAATGACGACTTCACCCCGACCAACAACATGACCGGCGGTTCGCTGCCGGCGATGGTGTGGCAGCGGCTTATGGTCTATGCGCACCAGAATATTGATCTCAAGCCGATCCCCGGTCTCGATCATCCCTTCGTTGACGAAAAAATTGCCGCCGAGGCCGAGGACGCGGAAAAGAAGAACGCCGAGCAGGCAGCGGCCGACGCCGCCGCCGAGCGCCCGCCGGTGCTGTCCAGCCAAACCACGCGGGCGCTCAAGGACATCACGAGGCTGTTCCAGTCGGCGCCCGTTCTCAAGGCACCTGCGACGCCGGAGACCCTATCGGCGCTTTGACGCCCGCACACGACCGATCATGCTCGCGCCGGCAATTCCACAGAGGTCCGCTTGCCATAGCCCCCTGCCCCGCGATATCCCCGAGCGGCACTCCTCTTTCCCGCGGCTCCTCATGCTCAAAAACGCATTCCTGACGCTCCTCGCGCTTGCCATAACCATCGGCGGCGGCGGCGGCAGTGTCTGGTACGCTCTCAAGACGCAGGATGGCATCGGCGCGATCCGGATCGGCCCATGGACGGCGTTTCCCGATATCGGAACGCAGGCGGCGGACCCCTATTCGAAAGCCCGTGTGGCGCGCGAGGGTGTGCTGGCGCTCGGGCAGGCAGAGGGCCTGTCTTTTGTCGCCGAACGCGATTCCGGCGGCGAGCAATTGAAACGTCAATGCGCCTATGAAATAGAAGGCGGATTTCCCACGGCCCGGTTCTGGACCCTCTATGCCACCGATCAGTCGCTCGGCGTGATCGAGACCGAAAAGCCGAGGCTTGCGGCACTTCAATCCTACCAGGTGCTGCGCCAGCCCGACAATTCGGTGGTGATTTCCGTCGGCCACCGCCCCGCGCCCGGCAACTGGCTGCTTTCCGACGGCTCCGGTCGGATGTATTTCGTGCTGACATTCTACGATACGCCGATCGCCAGCAGCACGGGTCTTTCGGATATCACGCTACCGCAGATCCTGAAGGTCGGCTGCAATGCGTAGGCTGCTGCACGCGATCTTGCTCGGCCTGCTTGGCGCCGGTGTCGTGCATATCATCGTGCTGCTGCTCGTCCCGGAATTTTCCGAACGTGACGCCTGGTCGCGTCTGGCCATGGCCTCGGACCTCTATAGGATGACCAGGCTGGACGCAGAGGCCGGCGGCACGCCGGTGGTAAAATCCGTCGATCCACTGTTTTATGCGGCGGCTTGCCGGTTCGATCTGTCCGAAGGGATCGTGCGGGTCAAGGCACCCGGAAACGTCCCGTTCTGGTCCGTATCGGTCTATGACCGCAGCGGCCACAACATCTATTCCTTCAACGACCACAGTGCGACCGGAAGAGTGCTGGACAGTATCGTATTGACGCCGGCGCAGATGATCGAGATCCGCAAGAATCTTCCCGAGGAATTGCAAGGGGCAATCTTCGTCGAGGCGCCCATCGACGAAGGCATGTTCGTCATCCGCTCCTTCGTGCCCGACGACAGCTGGAAGCCGGTCGTGTCACGGTTTCTCGAGCAGAGTTCCTGCGAGCTGCAGGATTTCTAAAGGGATCCCGAAACTCAGTGGTGCGGAACAGGCAGCGTCCCTGACGAGCCCGGCTTGTCCAGACCGGCGCCTGTCCGGGTCTCGCCCGTCAGTGGCCGTTGCTCATAACGGACGCCGGGGAAAATGATCACCGCCGCCGGCGTACCGGTGTTTCGTTCTGCTCGATTGGTTGCCGCCGTTCGCGGCACGAAAGACAGTACCATGCCCATGGTTCGTGCATTCCTCTCGGTTGCCCCGGAGCACAACGCAACGCCTCCAATCTGATTAAGGACGGCAGTAGGTTAACGGAACGCTAACGGATCGCCGCTAACTTGATCTTTGTTCTTGCGAAATGCGAAACCGACACAGTCCCGGTCGAGCATGGTCCAGATTGTGTCGAGTGTCAGGCGTATCCTTCGTGTCAGCTTCGGATTTCAGGCAAATCGCTATACGGGCTGAATCGGGAAAGGCTGAAAGGCTGTTCCGTGCCGCGGTGTCGGCGTTCTGTTCGCTCACCCGCCCTTCGCGCCGGGAGATCGCACAGCTTGAAGATCTGACGCTTCCACTTTTCGCCAATGTGTCGGTCGAATCGCGCCGCTACGTCGCTGCCGCCCTTTCCGAGTGCGAATATGCGCCCACGGCGCTGGTCCGGCGGCTTTGCGAGGAGCCGGTCGACATCGCCGCCCCGCTGCTCATCCGCTCGCGCGCGCTCAGCAACATCGATCTCATCGCGCTGATCGGGCGGCACGGCCTGCCGCATGCGCGCGCCATTGCGCGCCGCAAGGACCTGAACCCGACCATCGCCCACCTGATCAAGGCGCTTGAAAAGCCGACGCTGGTGAGCGTGCGTCAGCCGGAGGCGATCGCTAAGACGGCGCCCGAAAGCGCCGAAGTCGTTGTGCCCGGCCCCGAGAGGCAGCAGGAGCCCGGCGCCGCCGCCGAAAATGCAAGGCGCCGGCTGCGGTCGATGATGCATGCCGACGCGGAGAGCGGCGGCGCAACCATCAATCCGTTCACCGGTGCTGAAACCTATGTCAAACTGCGCGAGACGGCGCTGACCGGCAACGCCGCATTCTTCCAGACAGCACTGGCCGACGCGCTCGAAATCGATTTTTCAACGGCGCGGTCGCTCACCGCAACCCAGAACTACACGTCGCTGCTGGCCGCCCTGCGCGCGCTCGACCTCAGCGAAGACAAGGCGTTCCTGATCACCGTTGCCGTCTACCCCACAGAGTTTCCGCATCCGCAGGCCATCCGCATCTTCCTCGACCGCTACCGTCTGCTGCGTCGCGATGCAGCGCTGGACAGGGTTCGCGGCTGGAAGGCCGAGATACTGTCGAAGGCCATTCGCAGTACCGGACCCGTTGCGGCAAACGCCGACATCCGTAAGGCAGACAGCGACAATGCTGCCATCAGCCTTAAGGTGCGGCGCGTCTGAAGAGATTCAAGCGACGCGCCTTAAGTTTTTTGTTTTTATGCATGTCGTTATCCCAAAACCGCTGCGCACTTTTGGGCGACATACATGAAGGCGCGGCGCGTCTGAAGAGATTCAAGCGAACGTTTCAAGCCTTTGTCTTTCATGCATATCGTTAGAGCGACTTGACGGAAATAAGCTCCTCGACGGGAACAGCGCCGGCCTCGATCTCGACCACCCAGATGTCGGGATCGAATTTTTTCTCCCTTTCCAGTCGCGCGTCAAAGACGGCGGCATCGTCGCCAGCGCCGAGCAGGCTGAAAAACCGGTCGTCGGGTTTGGCTGAATCGTAGCTCGTCTGCGGCGCCGGCCCAAACAGGGCGATCTCGCCCATGCGGCCACGCGCCAGCACGAAGACCGCGCCGGCCTCGGTCGCGCCGCGCTTAACCACGGCGGCGAAGCCCCCGGCGCTGAAAACCCGGCGCAAAAGGGCCGACACCCACAGATCGGTGGTTACGCGCATGGCAAGGTTCTGGACGACATCGGACGGTACTTAGAGCAAAGGTCCGAAAACCGAAATCGGTTTTTGCCCATCCGGTTGGCGAACGCCTCGACCGTCAGGCGTCGACTGTCAGTTGGTCAGGCCGATCTCGCGCATCTTGACGTAGACGACCTCGTCGGGCTCGCCAGTCTCCGGTAGCCCGAACAGTGACTGGAACTCCTTGATCGCTGCCTTGGTGCGTGCCCCGACCACGCCATCGAGCTGCATGTCGTCATTGCCAAATGCCTTCAAACCGGCCTGAATCTTGATAATGCGGGCGTCAGGTGCCTGCGCCGACGCATCCGCCGGCGCCGAAGCGGAAACGGGAATCGCGGCCATGTCGTCCGGGCGGGGCGCCGGATGCGGCACGACCGTCGAGGCGGTTGGCGTGGCGCCTAGTTGATCGAGCAGCACACTGTCGATCTCGCCGGAAGCGTTGAGCCCGACCTTCTGCTGATAGGCCTGTATGGCGTTGCGCGTGTTGGGGCCGGAAATGCCGTCGACGGTGCCGGAATAGAAATCGAGATCCTTCAAGATGCCCTGGACCTGCTTGACGACTGGATCGCTCTTGATCGGTGCCGGAGCCGGGCCGGGCCGCACGATGTTGATGGTGGTCTCTGGCTCGTCGGCGTCTGCGCGAGGAAAGCCCTCTATGCTCCTGGTCGCGAAGAACGCGCCGGCATGAGGAAAAGGCTGATACCACAGGGCATTCGCCGAGACGTAAAACAGCGTCACCAGGAAGGCGGTCGAACCGCCGACCAGAATCGGATTGCGCGAGATCAGGCTGCCGACGGCGACCGCGCCACCCTGGAAGGCATTGCCGCGGCGCTTGACCGCCTTAGGCTGTTTTGCGGAGCGAGCCATGCCTGTCCCCTTTCGTCTCCGCCTTGGCCACGGGCATCGGCAGCACGCCGGGCTTGTCCGTCGAACGTCCCTTCGGTCCGTTCACCGGCAAGCTGATCGTTACTGTGGTGCCCTCGCCCGGCATGCTTTCGATCGACATCGTGCCCTCGTGCAGCGCCACCAGGCCCTTCACCAGCGACAGGCCGAGCCCGGTTCCCTCGAAGCGGCGCGTATAGTCGTTCTGGATCTGCATGAACGGCTTGCCGAGATTGGCAAAGTCTTCCTCGGCGATGCCGATGCCGGTGTCCCTGATCCAGAAATGCAGTCGCGAGCCGATCCGCTTGGCGCCGACGATGACATCGCCGCCATCGGGCGTGAACTTGATGGCGTTGGAGACGAGATTGATGAGTATCTGCTGCACGGCACGGCGATCAGCGTTTATCTCGCCGGCATCCGGTGCGATCTGAGCCTGCAGATCGATGTTTTTTGCCTCGGCCTGCTGCCGCATCATGGACTGGCACATTTCGACCGCTTCCACGAAACGGAACGGTTCCGGCTCGGCCGCGTAGGCGCCCGATTCGATCCTCGACACGTCGAGTATCGAGGTGACGACGGCAAGCAAATGCTGGCCGGACTCCTTGACCAAGCCGACATATTCCTTCTGGCGCGGATCCTTGAACGTGCCGAACATCTCATGCAGCAGCATGTCGGAGAAACCGATGATGGCGTTCAACGGCGTGCGAAGCTCGTGGCTGACGACCGCCAGAAACCGTCCCTTCGCCACTTCGGCAGACGCGGCCGCCTCGTTCGCAGCGGCAAGCTCTTCGCGCAATCCGGCGACTTCGTCGTTTTCGCGCAAGACGAGCGTGAAGACGTCCTGCTGCTCCTTCGCCCGCGTCAGCTCAAGGGAAAACGGCCGGTAATTGTCCGCCGTTGGGCCGTGGCCGTTTTGCGGCAGCCGGACGCGAAAATCGAGCCGGCGCGTCGACGCGCCATCGCGCATGTCGGCCAGCGCGCTGAGGTATGCGACGCGATCGGACAGATGGATACGATCGAACAGGCCAGTACCGAACAGCAGCTCCGGCTGCAGTTTCAGGATCGTGCGCGCTTTTGCCGACGCATCCAGAACCTCGCCATGCCTGCCGACCCGCAGGACAACGGCGTCGATGACGTTCTCGAGCCGTTCGTCGGTCGCCGGATCAAGCTGCGCGCCGGCCGGGCTGCCAAGTCTCGCGACGCGGGGAACGAGGGTGAGCGCCCAGGCCAGCGGCAGCAACCAATGCCACGCAGCGATTTCTGCCGCGCCGAACGGGAAGACGGAACCGGCAAAAGCCTGCAGCACGATAGCGACAAATGCGGATACCGCACCCCACAATGCAGCGCGACGAGACGCGCCAATCCACCAGGCTTCGAACGGGAGCGCCACGACAAGCATGGCAACTGGAGAGGCCAGACCGCCCGCCGCGGCAATGACGCCGGCAAGGGCAAGACTGCCCATCGCCAGGGCGACCTGGCTGGCGAACGCCATCTTACCCGATGCTGCCACCAGCAAGGCGGCAAACCAGCAAAGGCCGAAAGCCGCAAAGATCGCAGCCATGGTCAGGGCCGCGCCCATGCCCGAGGTGACCAGCGTGACTGCTGCACCTGCGGCGAAGAACGGAGCGGCCAGCATGACACCGATAAACCGGCGCTGGCACCGGCGATCGTTCTGTCCGAGGATGGACGGATGAACCATACGTTCGCAACCGGCTGCCATCGCGCCGGGCAACTCAACGTATCTGGCCCCGATCGAACTCAACTCAACGCACTCGCACCCGGTCGTGAACAGCCCTGCTTCGCAGGTTGCTTTTGTTGCTCTGAAACTCGCATCCAGCGTTTAAGGAATGGATAAGGCGGGACCGACCAATGCCCGGCCTGAGGCAAATATTGGGAGACCGGCGCGGCAAAACCTGGGCAATTGCAGCCATAGTAAATGGAGCGTTATTCGGGCGGATCGTCCTTCTGCCTCTGACAGTCGCCACCGGCACGCCGCACTTCTGGGAAATACCTATAGAAAACAGCCAGATGGATGGTTAACCCCAAGTGAAGAAAATCATCTGGATTTGAGGCAAACGCATTGCAAAATGCTTCGTTTCGAATTTGCCTAAAATTTGAGGAAAATTTTCGCTGACCAGGCAAGCCGTCCTTTGCGCGTCTATGCCACTATCGTATCCAAAGAGGTCATGCCGCACGAATGCATGATCCGATCACGGATGAGAGGCATACAGATGGGCTTTCTGATAAGAATGGCTTTCTGGTTTTCGCTGGTGCTTCTGGCGCTGCCGCTGAATGTCGGCTCCGACGAGACAGGCCACCAAAGCGTCGGGCCGATCCAGGCCTTGTTTGCGGCGCGTGAAGCGGTCGGCGACATTGCCGGCATATGCGAGCGCAAGCCCGACGTCTGCGAGACCGGCAAGTCCGCAATGCACACGATCACCGCCCGAGCCAAGGAGACCGCCAAGATCGCGGCCGCCATGTTGGACGACAAGACCGCCGAACCCGACACTGCGACGACGACCGGCAGCGTGCCCGAAGACATCGTCTTGCCCGCAAAAGTCGACCTGCCGGCGAAGAACTGAGACATTTTGTCAGCGCATCTGTCGCTGCATCGCAGGCCCTCCGCCCTCTCGACGCCTATGGTGTTTTTCCTCTTTTTCCGTGACGCGGCGTCGCCGGATGACTATATCCGGGGTGATGACCACGACGATCCAAACGATCCGCGACGACTTCTCCCTGCTTGACGAGTGGGAAGACCGCTATCGCTATGTGATCGAGCTGGGCGAGGCCCTGCCGCCGTTTCCCGATGAGAAACGCAACCCCGCCAACAAGGTGCCTGGCTGCGTCAGCCAGGTCTGGCTGACCACTGAATATGGACCGGGGCCCGACCCAGTCGTCACCTTCGCCGGTGATTCGGACGCCCATATCGTGCGCGGCCTCGTCGCTATCATGCTGGCGCTGTTTTCGAGACGACCCGCCAGCGAGATCCAGAAAACCGACGCGGAAGCCACGCTGAAGGCACTCGGCCTCGACGAGCACCTGTCGCCGCAACGCGCCAATGGTCTTCGTTCTATGGTCAAGCGCATCAAGCGCGACGCCGAGGCGGCCTTGAGGCAGACCGCCTGATTAGGCCACAGCGGGATTGGCCTGCATGATGGCGAGCCCTCGCATATGGCGCAACCCCTATCGATTGCTCCAGCAATGCCCCAAAAGCAAAACGGCGCCCGAAGGCGCCGTTGATCGTCTAACCCAGGTTGGGAAAGACAGCCGGTATCAGCGCCCCTTGCGCTTGCGGCCGAGACCCATCTTCTTGGCAAGCTGTGAGCGGGCGGCAGCATAGTTGGGAGCAACCATCGGATAGCTTGCGTCCAGGCCCCATTTTTCACGATACTCGTCGGGCGTCAGACCGTAGTGGGTCATCAAATGGCGCTTCAGCGACTTGAACTTCTTGCCGTCTTCAAGACAGACGATGTAGTCGTCATGGACGGAGCGCTTCGGGTTTACTGCCGGCTTCTGCTTGTCGGCAGGAGGCTGTTCACTGGCCCCGCCCACGCGCCCGAGGGCGGCATGGACATCGGCGATAAGGCTCGGCAGCTCGCCGACCGGCACCGGATTGTTGCTGACATAGGCGGCTACGACATCGGCCGTCAATTCGATCAGCGCATCACTATTTCTGGAAGGTGTTTCGATAATATCCATGGCTTCATGGCCCCAACGAGAGTTGTTTCTATCCGCGCCCTATTTTTGGCAGGTCGGGCACCGCGCGAAATTTTTGCAGGAAAGAGCCTCTGCGATTCGCGTCGCAGCATTCTAATGAGCCAGTGCACCAAGTAAGTCAATTCGCTTCTTGTGCTATATTCATCGATGTTAATAAAATATTCCACGATCAGCTTCAATCTTTCGTGCACTCTGTAACTTTGCGATATTTTCTGGTCAGACCAGTGGCGGCTGACGCAGCGTCAAGCTGCCGTTACATCCGTGATGGACAGTAAAAATATCTGAATGCTTGGCTATGCTTGGTTGTAGCGTAAGCTATTTGGTTGTTTTCAGAGTCTACGAAACCATAGGTTGCGATTTATCCCTGCTGTCTGCGAGCAAGCCGGAAATCGGCGCTGCGGACCGGCACCGGGCCTTCATTGTGGCGTGATGTACTTTCCATAGACCCAGCCGGTGACGAAATTGCCGCTTTGGGCCGGATCGTGCCAGACTTCGCACCAGCGATAGCGGACCTTTTCCACCTGCTGCGAGGCCGGCTGATTGGCGATGTCGAGCAGGTTTATGCCGCCGGTGCATTTGCCGGTCATCTGCAATACGGCACCGTTGGGATAGGCGGCCTGCTTCTGCGATGACCCGGCCGGATATTTGCGCACGTTGAGTGTGTCGCCAAACGGAACGTTGGTCACTTGCCAAGCTGCGAACACGGTTGCATGAGATTGGCCGGTAAAGGCCAAAACAGTCGAGGCGACGGCGAAAGCCGCGGCAGCGTGAAAACGGAATTTCATTTTTTCTCTCTCCTCCGGCTCATCTTCTGGAGCTCGGCGCAAAACATATATTCCGGCTCTTGAACCTGCGCTGATCGGCGTGTTCATTCTCCATTCAAGTAACTTCCACAGCGAGACGCAATGACCAGAACCCCAGCATTTCCGACTGTCAGCCCGCCACAACCAGAGAAGCGACCGGTCTTCGATATACATCATGGAGTAAACCGGACGGACGACTATGCCTGGCTGAGAGCCGACAATTGGCAAGAGATGTTCAGGGACCCGTCCCTGCTCGACGGCCAAATCCGCGCCCATCTCGACGCCGAGAACGTCTATCAGGCAGCGTTGATGGCCGACACCGCCCAGTTGCGGACGCAGCTTTTCAAGGAGATGAAGGGCCGCATCAAGGAAGACGATTCTTCGGTGCCGATGAAGGATGGGCCATACGCCTACGGGTCATCTTTCAAGCTTGGCGGCGAGCAGCCGCGTTATTTCCGAACACCGCGCGATGGCGGCGACGAGCAGATCCTGCTCGACGGCGACCTCGAGGCCGAGGGCAAGGCCTATTTCCGCCTCGGCGGCGTCGACCATTCGGCCGATCACGGCAAGCTCCTGTGGGCGTTCGACGCCAAGGGCTCTGAATTCTTCACGCTTCGCGTGCGCGATCTCGCCAGCGGCGAAGAGTTGCCGGATAGGATCCCGGACACAGGTGGCGGCGGCGTGTGGGACGCAGGCAACGACGGATTTTTCTATACCCGTCTCGATCCCAACCACCGTCCTTCCAAGGTGCTGTTCCATACCCTTGGCGACAGTCATGAGAACGACCGGCTGATCTATGAGGAAACCGATCCAGGCTTCTTCATGAATGTCGGCGGCACGCGCTCCAACGAGTGGATCATGATCGGCATCAACGATCACGAGACGTCGGAGTACCGACTGATGAGCGCCAGCGAGCCGTTCGCCGAACCGAAGCTGGTTTCGCCGCGCGAGACCGGCCTGCAATACGACCTCGAAGAAGGCGGCGACATCTTCTTCATTCTCACCAACGCCGACGGCGCCAAGGATTTCAAGATCATGACGGCGCCGGCGAACGACCCGGTGCGTGCTAACTGGCAGGAACTGGTGCCGCACGAGGCGGGCCGGCTGATCCTCTCGGTGATCGGCTTCAAGGACCATATGGTCAGGCTTGAACGCAAGGAAGGCCTTCCGCGCATCGTCGTGCACGATCGCAAAAGCGGCGAGGAACACCTCATCTCTTTCGACGAGGAAGCCTTCTCGCTCGGCCTGTCGGGATCCTATGAATACGACACCGAGATCATGCGCTTTTCCTACTCGTCGATGACGACGCCGGCGCAGGTCTTCGACTACAACATGCGCACCCGCGAACGTGTGCTGCTGAAGACCCAGGAAGTTCCGTCCGGTCACGACCCGGACCATTATGTGACGCGGCGGCTGATGGCGCCCGCCGCCGACGGCGAACTGGTGCCGGTCTCGCTCATCCATCACCGCGAAACACCGCTCGACGGATCAGCGCCTTGCCTGCTCTACGGCTACGGATCCTACGGCATCACGGTGCCGGCCGCGTTCAACACCAACTGCCTTTCACTGGTCGATCGCGGCTTCGTCTACGCAATTGCCCATGTCCGCGGCGGCAAGGAAAAGGGTTACGGCTGGTACGACGACGGCAAGCGGGCGCACAAGATGAACACGTTCACCGATTTCGTCGCAGTCGCACACCACCTCGTCGCCGAGCGCTACACGGCCCATGACCGCATTGTCGCCCAGGGCGGCTCGGCCGGCGGCATGCTGATGGGCGCGATCGCCAACATGGCGCCGGAATGTTTTGGCGGGATCGTGGCCGAGGTTCCGTTCGTCGACGTGCTGACCACGATGCTCGACGCGACCTTGCCGCTGACGCCACCGGAATGGCCCGAATGGGGCAACCCGATCGTCTCGGAGGAAGACTACCGGACGATCGCAGCCTACTCGCCCTACGACAATGTCGCCGCGCTCGACTATCCGCCGATCCTGGCGCTTGCCGGCCTCACCGACCCGCGTGTCACCTACTGGGAACCGGCCAAATGGGTAGCGCGGCTGCGCGACCGCAAGACCGGCGACAATCCGGTGCTGTTCAAGATCAACATGGACTCCGGCCATGCCGGCGCATCCGGCCGGTTTTCCAGGCTCGAGGAAATCGCCTTCACCTATGCCTTTGCGCTGAAGGTAGCGGGCAAGGCCACCACAGCGCCGACCGCCCTTATGGACGCGCAAAGGGCGCTGTAGGAGCTTGATCTTGCGCATGATCCTCAGCGGAAATTCGATTCCGATTCCGGGCCATGCGCTACTGATTTTCTGCTCGCAATTGCGATGGCCGCGCGCTACCCAATGCGCGGCTTTTCGCGGCCGCGCCAACCAAAATCACCCAGTCACTCCAAAGGGTCTGCCATGTTGCTCGTCGACGTCTATCTCGACAAATCGCCTATCCAAGGCATTGGTGTTTTTGCCAAGAACCACATTCCCCGTGGCACACTGCTTTGGAAGCTCGATCCCAATTACGACCGGCGCATCCCTGTCGAGACCTATGAGCGCGAAACCGGGCCGATCAAAGCCTATCTCGATCGCTATTCCTATCCCGACCGGCGCGACCCCAACTACATCGTCTTCGAAGCCGACGACGCGCGCTACATGAACCATGCCGATGACCCGAATTGCGACGTCGCCTCGCCCGAGGAGACATATGCGTTGCGCGATATCGCGGCCGGCGAGGAATTGACCTGCGACTACAATCATTTCTTCGAAACCGGTTTCGATTTCCTGGGCGATCGCCACCCGTAATCGAACATTAGCTCGAAGGCTGCTTGCGTGCCGGATAGCCGTTGGGATGCGGCGGTATGGCCTTCAGATAGGCTGCGATCGCCGCGCGGTCCTCGGGCGTCAGCTCGGCCATGTTTCTCTGCACATCGACCATAGCGCCACCCACGGAATCGAAATCCGGCGTGAAGCCGGTTTCGAGATAGTAGGCGATATCGGTCTCTGACCAGTCACCGAGCCCGCCTTCGCCCGAAGTGATGTTCGGGACGATGCCGCTGCCTTCGGCGGCCGCAGCACCCGCTAGCCACTGGCTTTTCTTGCTGCCACCGATGAAATCCCGCGGCGTATGACATTCGCCGCAATGGCCAGCCCCTTCGACCAGATAGCGACCTGCCAGCACCGGCTGCGGCGTCCCGTCCGGAAAGGAAACCACCGGCTGATCGCCCAAATAGAGACGTTTCCACAGCCCGATGCCGCGACGGATGTTGAACGGGAATCCTAGCGCATTGGGCGGCGCCTTGCCGGTGACAGCGGGGAGCGTCTTCATGAAGGCATGGAGATCGGCAATATCGGTCGGCTTCATGCGCGCGTAGGATGAATAGGGAAACGCGGGGTAAAAATGTTCGCCGCCCGGCGACACACCCTTCAGCATGGCGTTGGCGAGGTCTTCCACCGACCAGGCGCCTATACCGTCCTTGGCATCCTGCGAAATGTTTGGCGGCACGAAAGTCCCGAACGGCGTCTTGAGTTGGAGACCGCCGGCCAGTTGAAGGCGGGTATCGCCCTGCGAGCCTGGCTTCGCATGACAGGACGTGCAGCCGCCGGCATAAAAAATACGCTTGCCCCTGGCGGCATCGCCGGGGCCGAGCTGCGCCAGGGTCTCAGTGTCTAGCCTGACCGGCGCCGACAGGAACCAGCCGGCAACTGCGCCGGCGGCGCCTAGAAGAAGAGCGGCGCCGACGAGTTTTTTCAGCAGGCGCATCGCCCGCTATCAGCCCTTCTTTATCCTGTAGGTCTGGTGGCAGGTGCCGCAATCACCGCCAATGGTATTGAACTGCGCCTTCAAGGCATCGACGTCGGCAGGGGCGGCGGCCGCCGCAGCCTTGACGTTGGCGAGATACTTGCCCTCAACCTCCTTGAAGCCGGCCATATCTTCCCAGATCTTGGGAGCAGCCGTGGTGTCGCCGGTGTCGCTGCCCGCCGGGAAAAAAGTGTCGACGTTGGCATGGAATTTCTCCGCGTTGGCCTGCAGCGCCTGCAATGCCGTCAGCACGGCGGCGGCATCGTAAGGGGCCTCGCCCTTGACAACTTTCGACAATTGGCCGGCGATCTTTCCACGTTCCTTCATCAGGGCCTGCCGGTCCTGGATCGGATCGGCAAACGCCGCCGAACCGGCGAAGGCGAGCATCGAGATGGCGAGGATAAGCTTTCTCATTCAACTGGCTCCTTGGTGAAGACGTTTTCGGGTAAAGGTCGGTACCGATCGATAACGGCAAAGGTGGCTTAAAAATTCCGGAAATTCGCCTCACGCTTGTGTGAATTTTTGCGACAGTCGTTCTTGTGTGGAAATGAGCGACCGATCTCGAGCCAAAAGAAAAGCCCCGTTTCCGGGGCTTTTCTGCAACTCGAACGGCTTACGCCTTTTCGTATGTCTCGAGAACGTAGTCCCAGTTGATGAGACTGTCGACGAAAGCTTCGAGATATTTCGGCCGGGCGTTGCGATAGTCGATGTAATAGGAGTGCTCCCAGACATCGACGCCCAGGATCGGCGTCGCGCCATGGACCAGCGGGTTCTCGCCGTTCGGGGTCTTCGAGATCGCCAGCTTGCCGTCCTTGACCGAAACCCAGGCCCAGCCCGAACCGAACTGAGTGGTTCCGGCGGCGATGAAGTCCGCCTTGAATTTGTCGTAGCCGCCAAGGTCGCTGTCGAATGCCTTTTGCAGCGCGCCCGGCAATTTGTTGCCGCCGCCGCCCTTCTTCATCCACTTCCAGAAATGGATGTGGTTGTAGTGCTGGGCGGCATTGTTGAAGAGCCCGGCATTCTTGCCGAAGGACTGTTTTACAACGTCTTCGACCGACAAATCGCCCAGGCCGGCTTCGGCAGCCAGCTTGTTGCCGTTGTCAACATAGGCCTTGTGGTGCTTGTCGTGATGGTACTCCAGCGTCTCCTTCGACATGTAAGGCTGCAAGGCCTCGTAGTCATAGGGCAAGGCGGGCAGTTCAAAAGCCATCGGTCGTACTCCTCGTGGAAAAAATCCGGTGTCGATACCGGACTAACATAGGTCTGGATTGATGTGGAGCAACTCCGGAATGAAGCGCCGGTTCGCTTTTTAGCCAGTCAGCTTTAGCCAGTCATCCGGCCGAAGTCGAATGCGCCCAATCCCAATAGAGTTCGCGCGCCTTCTTGGCTACAGGCCCGGGTTGTAGATTGCGGTCCTCGATGCGGGTGACCGGCACGACTTTCGAATGGTTTCCCGTCGAGAATATCTCGTCTGCTTCGAGGAAATCGCGCACCGACAGCGTCTTCTCGGTGGTCTTGAACCCGTACTCGCCAAGCAGCGTCATCGTCCGCGAGCGGGTGATGCCGGACAGGAACGTGCCATTCGGCGCCGGCGTCAGGACATGGCCGTCCTTGACCAGGAAAATGTTCGAGGTTCCGGTCTCGGCGACATTGCCCAACATGTCGAGCACCAAGGCGTTGTCGAAGCCGCGCATCTTGGCTTCGAGGATGGCACGGCCGTTGTTGGGATAGAGGCAACCGGCCTTGGCATTGGTCGGCATGGTTTCGATGGTCGGGCGCCGGAACGGCGAGACGCTGACCGAAAAGCCCGCTGGCGAGATCATCGGCGATTCGTAGAGGCAAAGGCAGAAACGGGTCGAGGCCGGATCGGCCGGCACGCCCATGTAACCACCATGCTCGGCCCAGTACATCGGCCTGATATAGACCGCCGTCTTGCCATCGAACTTCTTCAGCCCGTCCCAGGTTAGCCCGACGATTTTTTCGGTGCTCATGGATGGTTTGAGGCCGAGCGCGATCGCCGAGGCGTTCACCCTCGCGGCGTGGCGATCGAGGTCGGGGGCGACGCCCTCGAACCAGCGGGCGCCGTCGAACACGCTGGTGCCGAGCCACATGGCATGGCTGCGCGGCCCCAGAATGGCGACGTTGCCTTCGTGCCAGTCGCCGTCCACGAAGGTCCATGTCGCGGATTGCGCCGCAGTCGCCAGTGTCATCGCTTGGTTCCGTTTCAGAGCTGTCCTGTGTCGCCAATGGAAGATGCTTTGGCGTCTGCCGTCAACGGGCATCGCTGAGATTTGTTGAGGCCAGCGCTATGTGAACTGCAATCTGTGCTTGCGCCTTGCCCTGCCTCGCCGCAAAACTGTCATCATGCACCATGCGGCTTACGTTTTCGACGCCTACGGCACGCTGTTCGACGTGCATGCCGCCGTACGCCGTCATGCCGACCAGATCGGGCCAGACGGCCAGCTGCTTTCGGAGATCTGGCGCGCCAAGCAGCTGGAATATTCCTGGGTGAGGACGCTGATGGGCGCCTACGCCGATTTCTGGCAACTCACCGAGCAGGCGCTCGATTTCGCCTTGCGTAAGGTTCCCTCCGCAGACAAGGGGCTCAGGGCCAAGCTGCTCGACGCCTATTGGCGGCTCGACTGCTATCCGGAGGTGCCGGCCGTGCTCAAGGCGCTCAAGGCATCGGGCGCGAGACTGGCGATCCTCTCCAACGGCTCGCCTGAAATGCTGGAAGCGGCGGTCAAATCCGCCGCGCTCGACCAGGTTCTGGACGACATCTATTCCGTCGATGCCGTCAGGCGCTTCAAGACCGATCCGTCGGTCTACGACTTGATCACGACAGGCTGGCGCCTCTATCCGGGCGCGGTGTCGTTTCAGTCATCCAACCGCTGGGACGTCGCCGGCGCGACCAAATTCGGCTTCCGGACAGTCTGGATCAACCGCTCCAACCAGCCCGAGGAATACCGGGACTTTCCGCCGGCCCTGATCCTGCCCTCGCTCGAAGGCCTGTTGGCCGGAGGCTAGCGCATGACCCCAAAGTCGGAATCGATTTTTGGAAAGGATCGTGGGCAAAGTAAAAGTGCCACAGCGTCCTTTACGCGTCCAAATGGACGCGGCGCCGTAGGCCTGTTGCCTCGGTGCAACAGCGGCGGCGCCGTCACAGCTTTGCCTTTGTTTGTCCACCCTCAGGCCAGAATCGGAACCGCCTATCGCGCCGGGGCATTGGTAGGGCTGGCGCCGTAGTGATCGGCGTATTCATGTTTTGTTTCGATTTGAGACCTAAAAAAAGGCAACCATGTCCACAACCGAAATCGAATCCTATCGCCTGAGCCGTCGCGGCTTTCTCAACGCCGCTGCGCTCGGCGCCGCCTCGATTGCGGTTTCCGCCTGCACCACGGTGGGAGGGCAGCCGGTTCAGCCTCCGCCGCCAGTCAGTGTCGAGCCGCCGCTCCTGGACTATGCAACAATGTACGCTCCGGTCAGCGACGGTGGGTTCGACCTCCCGGGCATACCGTTCGAGAAAATCGACGAGCAATTTCTGCGTCAGATCGTTCCCGATCCGACCGGCCAACGGCCCGGCACCATCGTCGTCGATACGGCCGGCCACCACCTCTATCTCGTGCGTCCGGGCGGACAAGCCATCCGTTATGGCGTCGGACTGGGTCGTGCCGGTTTCGAATGGTCGGGCGACGCCGTCGTCCAATGGAAGCAGAAATGGCCGAAATGGACCCCGCCGGACGAAATGATTGCCCGGCAGCCTGAGCTCGCAAAATACAGCGCCGACAATGGCGGCATGCCCGGCGGCCTCACGAACCCGCTCGGCGCGCGTGCGCTGTATCTCTTCCAGGGCAACCAGGACACACTTTACCGCCTGCACGGCTCGCCGGAGTGGAACTCCATAGGTAAATCGGTGTCATCTGGCTGCGTTCGCTTGATAAATCAGGACATTATCGATCTCTACGACCGCGTGCCCGGCAAGGCGCCGGTGATCGTTACCTCCGGTATCGGTGAACCGATGGATGCCCCAGCAAACCGGAAGGCCATTCCGATCGATGACGGCGTGCCGGAAGGATCGATCCTGCTCGGCGCGGCCAGAACAATCTCGGACTCGATTTTCTGAGCTGGTCGAAAGTGCTGGAGGAGCGGACATTCGCCCTTCTCACTGTCGATCCGGACACGCCAAAGCATTCACGCACCCCGCCGAGTTCTCTGCCGCCGTCACTTGGCGGAATCTCGAAACACGCCGGCGTCCACGTCGAGCATGAAGCGGCTCACAAGAGCCGCGCATTCTCTATGATGGGTTTCCAAAAGCTGGTGTCCGCTTTCGAAGACGTGGATCTCCAGCGCATCAAGGGTGCGGTTGTATGCCATGATCTCGTTGATATCAAAGAAGGGATCGTGCCTACCCCAAAGCAGAAGGCACGGCGGCTGATGCTCGGAGTGGTAGGCCCGGATGGTCGGGAAACGCGCAATGTGCGACCCGTAATCGGAGAAGATCTTGAACTGGATATCGATGATTCCGGGCCGCGACAGACGCTCCCAGTCGAGATGCCAACCCTCGGGAGGATAGAGAGACGCCAGGCGCTCCGGCTGCTCTCCGACATACTGGTATCGGGTCGTCTCGAAATTCATCCAGTCGGGGAGCTTGGCCCTGTTCTCCTCGGTCGGGTCGGCAAAGAACGCCTTCGGGGCGTCCCATCCCTGCCCCAGCCCCTCCTCATGCGCATTGCCGTTCTGGACAATCAGACCACGGATGCGGTCCGGCCGGCGTGTTGCGAGGTGATAGCCTACCGGGGTGCCGAAATCGTGGATAAACAGGAAGAATCCCTCGAGGTCCAGCGCAGCGAGGAACGCGTCGATCGTGTCGGCAATGTTCTCGAACGTGTAGTCGTAGGCATCGGCGGATGGCGCGGAGGAGTAGCCGAAACCAGGCAGATCCGGCGCAAGGACATAGGCGGTTTCCGCCAATGGCTCGATGATGTTGCGATACATGTAAGACGAGGTCGGATAGCCGTGCAGCAGCAGGATCGCCGACCTCGCCGGGTCGCCGGCATGCCGGTAGAAGATGTCCAGGCCTTTGACATCGATGGTCTCGTGGCGGGTCTTGTGGTGATGGTTTTGCATCTCTCATTCCTCCTTCTCGTGCCGGACGTGACATCGCCCTGGCCTCGAAACCGGATTTCCATATTATAGCGGTTACAGTGCTTGTAACCGGATAACAGGTCAGACGAGGTTAGGTTCCGTGGCGAACGCACATACGCAATGGGTGCAGGAGCACTTCATTGGCGGGCACCCCGCCCTCGACCTGGCGAACGCCGTGTTCAATCGGCGGGTGCCCGAGCAGGATAACGAACTGCTTAAATCCGCCCGGGACATCGGAAACTGGTTCAAGGCATCGGGGCTTGCAGATGCTCGCCAGGCAGAAGCGGTCGCCAGCATAACGGGCGAACCGCTCATCGAACGGGTCCACGCGGTGCGGGAGGCGTCGGCCCGGGTCTTCGGGGCGATCGCCGCGGGCCGGCCCCCCGCGATGGAGGCGCTGAGCTTCCTGTTTTCCGGTGCGGCAAGCGGGCTTGCCGCCGGGTCCATCTTACCGACCGACGCGCGACCGGAACTCACTTTGGTCGAGTGGCGGAACCCGGCCGCCGTCACGGCCTTCCTGGCCGTGCTGTCGGTGGAAGCCTTCTTCACCCTGTCGCGGGAAAGGCTGCGCTCCTGTCCGCGCTGCGGCTGGCTTTTCCTGGACACGTCGCGAGGCGGGAAACGCCGCTGGTGCAGCATGCGGACTTGCGGAAACCGCGAGAAGGTGTCGCGCCACAGGGAGCATGCCTAACCGAACGGCTTCATCGTGATGTAGCGGCAGAGACAAGACCACAGCGGATGCCGTCGGCCGCCACATCTATCTTGGCGCTACCGCGTCCAGTTGCGCAAATGCGCTATGGCTGCTCAGGTTCGGACCACGTCGAGGCCCGCGGAAGGCTGAAGGTCCGCTTCCAAGAAATCAAGCCTCAAAGCTGCCAATCCTGCTTCGGCCCAGAAGCAGTCATCAAAAAGGAGCCGAACTCGCCGGCTGAACTGGCCAAGAACTCTCGTGAATAACCGAGGTTTCTCGAGCCTACATGGCAGGTCAACACGGTTGTCCAGTCATCCTCCGGCAAGACGCGGCAGCAGGAAAATTTCAGCACCTTCTGGCAATTCCTTCGACCAGGTATCGCGATAGATCGTCCCGTCTATGGCGACGGCAATGCCGCGATCGATCAAGGGCTCCAGGCCGGGATACTGTTCAGCCAGCTTCCTGAACAGCTCCCTTATGTCCTTTGCTTCGATGTCGACCTTGTTCTTGCCTCCGGCGGCCGCGCCAAGCGATCCCCAGAGCGTCACTTCAACCATCAGCCTGCCCGTTCGGCCTCGATCGCCGCCAGGATGCGCGGCGGCGACATCGGGATATGCGTCATCCGCACGCCCGCGGCGTTCGACACCGCATTGGCGATCGCCGCCAGCGGCGGCACGATCGATGTCTCGCCGACGCCGCGCACCCCGTAAGGGTGGTTGGGGTTGGGGATCTCGAGGATCTGCGTGTCGATCATCGGCAGGTCCGAGCAGACCGGGATGCGGTAGTCGAGGAAGCCAGCATTCTGAAGCCGCCCGTCCTTGCCGTAGATATACTCCTCGTTGAGCGCCCAGCCGATGCCTTGCGCGGCGCCCCCCTGGTACTGTCCCTCCACATAGGTCGGGTGCACCGCCTTGCCGGCGTCCTGGACGACGGTGTAGCGCAGCACCTTCGTGGCGCCGGTCTCGGGATCGACCTCGATATCGCAGATATGGGTGGCGAAGGAGACGCCCGCGCCATCGGCGACGAGTTCGCTGTGGCCGGCAATCGGCCCTCCAGTTTTGCCCGACTCGGCCGCGATCTCCTTCAGCGACAGTTTTCCGAGGTTGCCGTGCTTCTCGCCCTTGGCGACCGCATGGCCCTGTTCCCAGGCCACGTCGTCGACGGAAATGTCCCACATCTGCGCGGCGCGTTCCCGCAGGACCTTGATCGCGTTGCGGGCGGCCGAGATCGTCGCCATAGAGGACGAGAAGGTGCCCCGACTGCCGTCCGTCATATCATTGTAACCGAGGCTGGAAGTATCGGCGACCACCGCCTTGACCTGCTCATAGGCGATGCCAAGTTCTTCCGCGGCCACCAGCGACAGCGAAGCGCGCGAGCCGCCGACGTCAACGGTTCCGACGGCAAGCGAGACCGAGCCGTCCATGCCGATGTTGAGGTCCGTACAGGTCTGGCCGCCGAAGTTGAACCAGAAGCCGCAAGCCATGCCGCGGCCCTGGTTCTTGCCGAGCGGAGCCTTCATGTGCGGGTGGTTCTTCGCCGCTTCGAGCGTCGGGCCGATGCCGATCGGGCCATATACCGGGCCGTAGGACGATCTGGTGCCCTCCTGCGCGGCGTTTCTGATCCGGAATTCGACCGGGTCCATGTCGATCTCCTTGGCCAGTTCGTCGATTGCGCTCTCCACCGCGAAGGCAGCCATCGGCGCTGACGGCGCGCGATAGGCGGCGGTCTTCGGCCGGTTGACCAGAACTTCATAGCCGACCGTCTTGACGTTCTCGAGCCTGTAGCAGGCAAACGCGGTCATGGCACCGATCTCGGCCCACATGCCGGCATAGGGGCCGCAGGAATAGCGCAAGGTCGCCTCGGCTGCGGTGATCGTGCCGTCCTTGCGGGCACCGATCTTGACGTCGATCGAGGTGGCACTTGTCGGCCCAGAGGCGCGGAACACCTCGTCGCGCGTCATGACCAACTTAACCGGCCGGCCAGCCTTGCGCGACAGCGCCAGCGCCACCGGCTCGGCCCAGACATGAGTCTTGCCGCCGAAACCGCCGCCGATCTCCGACGAGGTGACGCGCAGCTTCGAGGCTTCCATGCCAAGCAACTGGGCGCAATGCTGGCGATAGACGAAATGCCCTTGCGTGCAGACCCAGAGGTCGGCGGTCCCGTCGGAGCTGACATTGGCCACGCAGGCATGCGGCTCGATATAGCCCTGATGCGTCTGCTCGGTCTTGAAGGAACGTTCGACGACGAAATCGGCCTGGCCGAAACCCTCATGGATGTCGCCATGGCCATACTGGGTGCGCTTGGTGACGTTGGAAGGCTTGACGGGCTTCTCCTCAAGGCCCTCGGTGAAGATCGCGTCGTTGAGCAGGGGTGCCGTGTGCTTCATCGCCTCGTCGACATCGGTCACATGCGGCAGCACCTCATAGTCGACCTCGATCAGCTTCAGCGCTTGCCTCGCTATGCGGGCGTCGACCGCTGCGACCGCGGCCACCGCATGGCCGTCATAGAGCGCCTTCTTGCGCGCCATGCAGTTGTCGAGGATGTCGTACATGGCGGCATCGCCATCGGTGAGGTCCGGCAGGTCGGCGGCGGTGATCACCGCCTTGACGCCGGGGAGCTTCTCCGCCTTCGACGTGTCGATCTTCCTGATCGTGGCGTGGGCGTGCGGGCTTCTCAGAACACGCCCGACCAGCTGGCCGGCCATGTTGAAATCCGCGCCGTAGCGGGCGCGGCCCGTCACCTTGTCGACGCCGTCGGGACGGATGGGGCGAGTGCCGACGGATGTGAAATTGCGTCCCGAATAACGCGGATCGAAATTCATCGTCAGGCTCCCTTCATCACGCTGGCGGCGTCCTGGACGGCGCGCACGATCTTGTCATAGCCGGTGCAGCGGCAGAGATTCCCGGCGAGGCCAAAGCGGATTTCCTCCTCGGTCGGGTCGGGGTTCTTGGCCAAAAGGTCCTTGGCCGCAATCAGGAAGCCCGGCGTGCAGATGCCGCATTGCAGTGCTGCGTGTTCGAGGAACTTCTGCTGCAGCGGATGCAGCCTGTCGCCATGCGCCATGCCTTCGACGGTCTCGACGCGCCGGCCCTCGGCCTCCGCGCCAAGCACCAGGCACGAGCACACCAGCCGGTCGTCGAGGATGATGCTGCAGGCGCCGCAGTCGCCGGTGCCGCAGCCTTCCTTGGCACCGGTCAGGCCGAGGCGGTCGCGCAGCACATCGAGCAGCGTCTCGTCCGGTTGGCAAAGGTATTCGAAATTGTCGCCGTTGATTGTCGTTGAGACTGCTACGCCGGCCATCATTTGCCTCCTGCACGTGCATAGGCGGTCATGGCGGCCCGCCTGGCCAGCACACCCGCAACTTTTCTTCTGAATTCGACGGTGCCGCGCTTGTCGTCGATCGGACGGCAGGCCCCCGCGCAGACCTTGGCGAGCCGCTCAAGTGCTGCTTCGTCCATCTTCCTGCCGATGAGGGCCTCGGCGGCCTCCTCGACCAGCAGCACCGTCGCGGCCACGGCGCCCAGGGCCACGCGGGCCGCCTTGACGACACCTTGCTCATCAAGCGTCAGGTTCACGCCGGCGCTGACCACGGCGATGTCCATCTCCGTGCGTGGAATGAAACGCAGATAGGCATCGCCGGAGCGCGGCGCGCGCCTGTCGAGCAGGATCGCCTCGATGATCTCTCCCTTGGCGAGCGACGTCTTGCCCGGCCCGGTCGGCACGGTTTCCACTGGGATTGTGCGCTTGCCTCCGGGCCCGATAACCAACGCCCTGGCGTGGGCGGCCACCAGCGCCGGCACGCTATCGGCGGCCGGCGAGGCGTTGCAGAGATTGCCGACGATGGTGCAGCGCCCCTGTACCTGCTTGGAGCCGATCAGCTTAGCCGCTTCGACGACGCCAGGCCATGCTGTCTTCAGGGCCGCGTTCTCTCCCAATGCAGCGCAGGGGACCGCGGCACCAATGCTGAAGCCCTCCGCCGTTTCCCTGATTTCGCTGAGCCCATCGATCGCCTTGATGTCGACGATCAG
Organism: Mesorhizobium sp. M6A.T.Cr.TU.017.01.1.1; assembly: GCF_004023115.1. NCBI lineage: Bacteria > Pseudomonadati > Pseudomonadota > Alphaproteobacteria > Hyphomicrobiales > Phyllobacteriaceae > Mesorhizobium > Mesorhizobium sp. M6A.T.Cr.TU.017.01.1.1. The sequence continues at coordinate 51,996 of NZ_RZTA01000002.1, read as the reverse complement.
CTCGGGTTCGATGAAGCCGCCTTTCATCCTCACCAGCAGGTCGCTGCCTCCGGCGAGAATGGCGGCTGTGCCGGACGAGCCGGTCAACTGGCCAACGGCGTCTTCGATTGAAAGCGGACGTATGTAACGCATCGTCTCCCCTTGGTTATCGCAATCTCATCAACCGTTATAAGGAGTCTCCTCACAATGGCCACCCGGTTCTGCATTTGCGGCAATTCAGCTAGGGCCAACCTGAAATGACGTGTGCCGTGACGGGATTTTTCAGACTCGGCGCGCCCGGCCGATTCCCACCTTTTTGGGTCCGATGCTCTCACCGCCCCCTGGCGAGACTCCCCAGAATGCCGCGCACGATCGCCCGGCCCACGGACGAGCCGACGGAACGAACCACCGATTTGATCGCCGCCTCCGCCACCGTCTGGCGATTGGACGGTCTGGGTGCCGATGTACGCCTGCTGCCGGTGGTCTGGGGCGGGGGGCTGTCATTGTCGAAGCCTGGAATGGTCCAGCGTGAGCGGCCGCTCTCCTGCTGCTGCGCCTCTGCGTCCAGAGCGTCCTTGGCTTTTTTCTGCAGCATCTCGAAAGCCGATTCGCGATCGATGGTCTGGTCGTACTGCCCCGCAACCGGGCTCTCAGTGATCAGCTTGCGGCGCTCGTCAGGCGTGATCGGACCAAGTCGTGACGACGGCGGGCGAACCAGCGTCCGTTGGACCATCGAAGGAGCGCCCTTCGCTTCCAGCGTCGAGACCAACGCCTCGCCAGTGCCGAGCTGTGTGATCACGGTCGCGCAGTCGAAGTCGGGATTGGGCCTGAACGTCTCGGCGGCCGTCCTCACCGCCTTCTGCTCCCGCGGCGTGTAGGCGCGAAGCGCGTGCTGCACCCGGTTGCCGAGCTGGGCCAGAACCGTTTCAGGGATATCCAGCGGATTCTGGGTGACGAAGTAAACGCCGACGCCCTTCGAGCGGATCAGGCGGACCACCTGCTCGACCCGGTCGATCAGCACCTTCGGCGCATCGTCGAACAGAAGGTGCGCCTCGTCGAAGAAGAAGACCAGCTTTGGCTTGTCGGGGTCGCCGACTTCAGGCAGTTCCTCGAACAGCTCCGACATCAGCCACAAAAGGAATGTCGCATAGAGCCGGGGATTCGCCATCAGCTTGTCGGCGGCCAGCACGCTGATGGCGCCGCGCCCGTCGCGGGTGGTGCGCATGATGTCGGCGATCCGCAGTGCCGGTTCGCCGAAGAAATTCGTCGCCCCCTGCTGCTCCAGGACCAGCAAGGTGCGCTGGATAGCGCCGACCGAAGGCTTGGTGACATTGCCGTAGCGAGCTCCGATTTCTTGGGCGCGATCGGCAATGTTGGCAAGAAGTGCTTGCAGGTCCTTCAGGTCCAGCAGCAACAGGCCTTCTTCGTCGGCGATACGGAAGGCGATGTTCATGATGCCTTCCTGCGCCTCGGAGAGGTTCATCAGCCGCGACAGAAGCAGCGGCCCCATTTCCGAGACGGTGGCGCGTATCGGATGGCCCTGCTCGCCGAACAGATCCCAGAAGATGACCGGAAACTCCTGGAATTCATAAGGATCGAGCTTGACCTGCTCGGCGCGCTTGACCAGAAAATCCTGTGCCGTGCCCATCATGGCGATACCGGACAGGTCGCCCTTGATGTCGGCGCAGAAGACCGGCACGCCGGCATTGGAGAAACCTTCCGCCAGAATCTGCAAGGTCACGGTCTTGCCGGTGCCGGTCGCACCGGTGACCAGGCCGTGGCGATTGCCATACTGAAGCAGCAGATTTTCGGCGCGCTGGTAGCTGTCATCAGGCTTGCGGCTGGCCCCTATGAAAATACTGGTGTCGTCAGCCATGTGTCGGGTCTCCGCAAACCTGAAGTGTTGAACGCCCTGATCTATTGAAAGTAACCGGGCTCGCCGCAGGTATAATGACGCCATTGCGCAGCGACAATGGCCATGGTCGAAATTGAGTTTTTTTGGAGCTTGCGGATTTTGCGCATGTTTGGCAATCGGTTGACGGTTCACTGTCGCAGGAAGCGTGTTGCATTGTGATCTGCGACTGGGAACCGTAGACTGACGTTCCAGGCCGATGCGGCCGATAAGACGAGGAGAGCGGATGGGCGCCGGTGCCTTGAACCATGATGCCGAACTTCCGAACCCTGACCGGCAGCGGTGGCTGGCCCTTGCGGAAAAAGCCCTGGCCGGCGGAACCTTCGAGGAAAAGCTCGTGTCCCATACGGACGATGCGATCCGCATCGAGCCGCTCTATGATCGTTCGGTCACCGCAGAGCCTCTCGCGCGGGCAAATCCGAGATCGCCGTGGATCGTCAGCCAGCGTATCGACGATCCGGATATCGGCCGCGCCAAAGCCCAGGCCCTGGAAGACGTCGCACAGGGCGCCACCGGATTGTCGCTTGTCTTCGAAGGCGCGCCGAATGCGTTCGGCTATGGCCTGCCGAGGACTGCCGAGGCGCTGGAGACCGTGCTGGACGGTGTGCCGCTCAATCGCACCCAGGTCCGCATCGACGCCCATCCCTGGAGCCGCGCCGTGGCCGACTGGCTGGTTGCGTTCTTGAGCAAGCGCCGGTCAGATCCGGCAAAGCTCAACCTTTCATTCGGCATCGATCCGGCGGCGATATTTGCCGGAACCGGCCGGTTGCGCATGTCGATCGAAGCCCTGCAGGCGTCGATGCCGCAGTCCCTGGCGCATTTTTTCTCGATGGGCGTGCCCGGGGTTCTGCTGGAGGCAGACGGGCGCGTCTTCCACAATGCCGGCGCCACCGAAGCGCAGGAGCTGGGCACCATGATGGCTTCGGCGGTCTCCTATCTCCGGATGTTCGAGGAGGCGCGCCAGCCGCTTGTCTATGCGGCGCCCCATATCGGCTTTGCGCTGAGCGTCGACCAGGACCAGTTCGTGTCGATGGCCAAGGTCAGGGCCCTGCGCAGGCTGTGGGCGCGTGTTCAGGAGGCATGCTCGATCTCCGCCTCCACCGCCAACATCCATGCCGAGACGTCGTTCCGCATGATGACTTCGGCGGACCCAGAGACCAATATCTTGCGCAGTACCATTGCCGGTTTTGCCGCCGCGGCCGGCGGGGCGGATTCGATCTCCATCCTGCCGCATACGATAGCGCATGGCCTGCCGGCGGGCTTTGCCCGCCGTGTCGCCCGCAATACGCAACTGATCATGGCCAACGAAAGCCATATTGATCATGTCGTCGACCCTGCTTGCGGTTCGGGCGCCGTCGAAGCACTGACCGCCGAACTCTGCGAAGCGGCCTGGGAAGAATTCCAGCGGATCGAGGCGGAAGGTGGCGTGCTGTCCAGCCTGCAGCAAGGACACATCCAGAAACGGGTTCAGGCCGCCTCCGCCCGCCGCAATGCTGCCTATCAGGCGGGCGAGCGGGCCATCATCGGCACGACGCATCACCCGTCGAAGACCGAACGTCCGGTCGAGACGCTGGCGGCAGAGCCGCGACCCGCCTTCACGGAAGGCGTGGCGGTGTGCGAGCCGCTGTTTCCGATCCGCATCGATCAATCGATCGGAATAGCAACATGATCCCGGATTTCAGCCAAGTCGGCTGGTCGACGCCGCGCCGGGCGCCGGTCGAGGTCAAGGGCCAACGGATGACGCCGGAAGGTCTGGCCATCAAGCATCTGTATAACCAGGGCGACCTCAAGGGATTGCCGCATCTCGACACTTATCCGGGCCTGCCGCCATTCGTGCGCGGCCCCTACCCGACCATGTATGTCCAGCAGCCCTGGACGATCCGGCAATATGCCGGCTTCTCGACGGCGGAAGAGTCGAATGCTTTTTACCGGCGCAACCTTGCGGCCGGCCAGAAGGGACTGTCGGTCGCTTTCGACCTCGCCACGCATCGCGGCTACGACAGCGATCATCCGCGTGTTGCCGGCGATGTCGGCATGGCCGGCGTCGCCATCGATTCCATCCTCGACATGCGCCAGCTCTTCGACGGCATCCCGCTTGATGAAATGACGGTGTCGATGACGATGAACGGCGCGGTGCTGCCGATCATGGCGCTCTACATCGTGGCGGCGGAAGAACAGGGGGTTGCGCAGAAGGATCTCGCCGGGACCATTCAGAACGACATCCTGAAAGAGTTCATGGTGCGCAACACCTACATCTATCCGCCAAAGCCTTCGATGCGGATCGTGTCCGACATTTTTTCCTACACTTCGCAGCACATGCCGAAGTTCAATTCGATTTCGATCTCCGGCTATCACATGCAGGAGGCAGGAGCGACCGCCGACCTCGAGCTCGCCTATACGATCGCCGACGGCATCGAATATGCCCGCGCCGGCGTCGCCGCCGGTCTCGATATCGACCGCTTCGCGCCGCGCCTTTCGTTCTTCTGGGCGATCGGCATGAATTTCTTCATGGAGGTCGCCAAGTTGAGGGCAGCCCGCCTTTTGTGGTCGAGCCTGATGCTGAAGAACTTCTTGCCGAAGGACGAGCGCTCGCTGTCGCTGCGCACCCATTGCCAGACTTCGGGCTGGTCGCTGACGGCGCAGGACCCTTACAACAACATCGTCCGCACCATGATCGAGGCAATGGCGGCGACGCAGGGTCTTACGCAATCGCTGCACACCAACGCCTTCGACGAGGCGATGGCGCTGCCGACGGATCATTCGGCTCGCATCGCCCGCAACACCCAGCTGATTCTGCAAAAGGAATCCGGCACCACCCGTATCATCGACCCGTGGGGCGGCTCTGCCTATCTCGAACGGCTGACGCATGATCTGGCGGCGCGCGCGCTTGCCCATATCGAAGAGATCGAGAGCCTGGGCGGCATGGCCGCTGCAACCGAAAAAGGCATACCCAAGCTGCGTATCGAAGAGGCCGCCGCGCGCACGCAGGCACGGATCGATTCCGGTGAGCAGATACTGGTTGGCGTCAACGCCCACCGCCCCGGGACTGATATCGAGGTCGACGTGCTGAAGATCGACAATGCCGAAGTCAGGGCTCGGCAATTGTCGAAGCTGCAAAGGCTGAAAGGCACGCGCGACGTCGGCGCTGTCGAGAGCGCGCTGGATGCGCTGAGCCGCGCTGCGGAGGGCGGCGAAAATCTGCTGGAGTTCGCCATCCGCGCCGCGCGCGCCAACGCCACGGTCGGGGAGATTTCGCTGGCGCTGGAAAAGGTCTTCGGCCGCCATGTCGCCTCGGTCCAGACGATCTCCGGCATCTACCGCAAGGCGCTTGGCGACAATCCGGTGGTCGACCGGCTGCAGGACAAGATCGTGGCGTTCGAGGAGAAATCCGGCGGCAAGCCGCGCATTCTCGTGGCCAAAATGGGACAGGACGGCCATGACCGCGGCCAGAAGGTCATCGCCACCGCCTTTGCCGATCTCGGCTTCGACGTCACCGTCGGGCCGATGTTCCAGACGCCGGAAGAGATCGCGAGGCTCGCGGCCGAGCATGACGTGCATATCGTCGGCGCCTCCTCGCTGGCAGCGGGGCACCTGACGCTCATTCCCGAACTCAAGGGTGCGCTGAAGAAGCTCGGGCGCGACGGCATGCTGATCGTCGCCGGCGGCGTCATCCCGCCGCAGGATTACGATGCCGTGTTGCAGGCGGGTGCCGCGGAAATCTTCCCGCCGGGCACAGTCATCCCTGAAGCGGCGGAACGGCTGATCGATCGGCTGCTGCAAGTCGGCTGAGCCTGTTATAATATCCGTTGTAACGGAGAGCAGGTCGCGTTATAATATGTGTTGCAACAAGGGTGCAGCGCTATGAACACGACCATCCGCAAGATCGGCAATTCCGAAGGGGTGATCCTGCCGAGGGAGCTTCTCGATCGTCTGAACCTGAAGGCTGGCGACCAGCTTCAAATCGTTGAAACAGGTGACGGCCTTGCGCTGAAGCCGGTGGACGATAACTTCGAGCGGCAAATGAAAGCTGCCCGCGAGGTGATGGACAAATACAAGGTCGCGCTTCAGAAGCTCGCCGAATGAGCTTGCAATTCCTGAGCCGGCGCGCCGTGGAAGCGATGCACGCGGAGCAGCTGCGCCGGCATGGTGGCGCGCAGCGTTTGAGAGACGAGAATGCTCTTGAATCGACGCTCGCCCGCGCCGAGAACAAGACGAACTACGGTGATCCATCGATCGAGGATTTGGCTGCGGCCTATATCTTCGGCATCGCCAGAAATCATGCCTTTGTCGACGGCAACAAGCGCACGGCCATCGTCGCCGCCAGCGCGTTCCTAATTGTCAACGGCTATACGCTGACGGCCGACAACGGCACGGTCTACGAATTCGTCATGGGCGTTGCCGCCGGCGAGATCGACGAGGCCGGCGCGGCGGCATTCTTCCGCGACCATGTCATCAAGGTCGAGGACTAATTGTCGGAGAGCTTGACGATCTCCCATTCCTTGCCGTTCACCACGGCAATTTCGCCGATCCTCTTGCCGTACAAGGCCAGGGCCATCGGTGAAACATGTGAAATTGTGCCCTTGGCCGGATCGGCCTCATCCTCGCCGACGATCTTCCAGTGTACCTTCCTGCCGTCATCGCCTTCCAGCGTGACGCCCATGCCAAAGCGAACCAGGTCGCTGCCCGGTTCCGGTAGGGAAAGCTCGGCGCTTTCACGCCGCGCGGTCCAGTAGCGCAGGTCGCGCGATATGAGCGCGATGCGCTCGCGGTCGGCCCTCTTCTCCGCCCTGCCCAAATCATCGCGCAGGGCAGCCAGTTCGGAGTCGATCATCGCCAGGCCGCGTTCCGTCACCAGATTGCGGTGATGGCTGATCGGCCGCTCGCCGATGCCGGCAATGGCGTTTTCGCTATCCTCTTCGCGCGTGAAGGCTCTGCTCATTAATCGAACTTATGCCTCGCGCGGCGACTTCACAAGCCATTGCCGCAAACCGGGCCGGGGCCGATCCGGCCTGGCACGATTCCTGCGGTGCGATGGCCGAACGCTGGGAAACTGTGCCGATGTTGAACAGACGAAAATTGCTTACGCCGACCGCCGGCTTTGCCGTCATGGGCCTCTCGCTCGGCAAGGCAGCGGCGGCAAGCCTGCCCGCCGTCGACAATGCCTCGATGCGCGGCTCGATCAACGCTGCCGACCTCGGCGTGCGGCCCGGCGCACTTGACGACCAGAGCAAGGCCTTCACCAGGCTGCTGCGCGACGCAAGCGATCGCGACATGCCGGTGTTCCTGCCGCCGGGAACCTATGTCCTATCCAACCTTTCGCTGCCTAGCCGTATCAGACTTTCCGGGGTGCCGGGTGCATCGCGGATCGTCTATGGCGGCAACGGCCATCTGCTCATGGCGGAACAGGCCGAGCACATCGAATTCACCGGGCTGGTGTTCGACGGCACCAACCGCTGGATGGGCGACTACGCGCAAGGACTGCTCGACCTGCGCCGCGTCGCTCACCTCGTCATCGACAATTGCCAGATATCAGGCAGCGGCAAGAACGGCCTGGCGATCGAGCACGCTTCGGGCCGCATCGAGCGCTCGGAAATATCAGGCGCTGCCGACGCCGGCATCTATTCGGTCGAAGCCACCGGCTTGGCGATATCAGGCAACACTGTGTCCGACTGCGCCAATGGCGGCATCCTCGTGCACCGCTGGCAAGCGGCCGAGGACGGCACGATCGTCAGCGGCAACCGCGTCGAGCGTATTCAGGCGCGTAGCGGCGGAACCGGCCAGAACGGCAACGGCATCAATGCGTTCCGCGCCGGCAACGTCATCATCTCGGGCAATATCGTCTCGGACTGCGCGTTTTCGGCGATCCGCGCCAACAGCGCCAGCAATCTGCACATCACCGGCAACACCTGCTCGCGGTCGGGCGAGACCGCCGTGTATTCCGAATTCTCGTTCGAGGGGGCGATCCTCAGCAACAACATCGTCGACGGCGCCGCCAACGGCATCTCGATCGTCAATTTCAACGAAGGCGGCCGTATGGGCGTATGTTCAGGAAACATCGTGCGCAATCTCTCGACCAGCGGCCCCTATCCTGCCGATCCGCCCGGTTTCGGCATCGGTATCAACGTCGAGGCCGATACCACCGTCTCCGGCAACGTCGTCGAGAATGCGCCGCTCTACGGCATGCACATCGGCTGGGGGCCGTTCATGCGCAATGTGGTCGCTACCGCAAACGTCATCCGCAAGGCCGGAACCGGCATCGCCGTCACCGTGGTCGAGGGCGCCGGAACGGCGGTCATCTCCGACAATGTCATCGACGGCGCCCAAAACGGCGCGATCGTCGGCCACCGCTGGGCCGAGCCGGTGACCGGCGACCTCGCCTCATCAGGCAATGCCGGCTATGCGCATCTGACCATCGAGCGCAATCAGGTGAGCTGAATGCCGTTCTCAGCTCAATGCGGCGGTGGGCCTGACAGCGCCAACCTTGGCGCCAACCCGGCTTTGGATGGGTGGATTTGCCTGCTCGATCAGCTTCGCCGCCAGCGCCCTGTCGGCGTGCAAAAGCCTAGCCATGCATGCCGCGACCATGACTTCCGCCGCGCGGCCAGCGCCATCATCGCATTTCAACGCCACGCCAAGGCCAAGCTCGGGCAAAGCCGCGCAATAGACGCCTTCGGCCCCTCCCTTCACAAAAATCCGGCCGGGTGCGGCCTCCATCAGCGCAACATCAGCCCTGCCCGTGCCGGCGACCAGAAAGGGCTCGGCCATGCAGGCGCAAAGCAGCCGCTTTGCCGCCTTGGCGCGCACGGGTTCAAAGCCGACGCCGGTCGCCATGCGGGCAAAGCCGAGCGCGAAGCTGCGTAGCGGCACGGCATAGGTCGGGATCGAGCAGCCGTCGGTGCCGCAATGATCGATGTCATGGGCGGCCCCGGTCACCGCTTGCATCGCATCGCGCACCATCTCCTGCGAGGCATGGCCTGATTTGACATAGCCGCGATGGGCGATACCGGCGTGAACGCAGGTGCAGAGGAAGCCCGCATGCTTGCCTGAGCAATTGTTGTGCAGCGCGTTTGGCAAGGTGCCGGCGCTGGCCAGCGCAACCGTCGCATCATGGCTGGACGGCCAATGCGCGCCGCATTCCAGCGCCGCCTCGTCCAGTCCGGCTTTCGCCAGCATCGCCCGCGCCAGTTCGACATGCGCCGGCTCGCCGGAATGCGAGGCGCAGGCAAGCGCCAGTTCGCGGTCGCCGAAGCCAAACGCGTCGGCGGCGCCGCTTTCGACCAGCGGCAGCGCCTGGATAGCCTTGACCGCTGAGCGCGGAAATACCGGGCGGGCCGTATCGCCGATTTCCCAGACCGAGTTGCCGTCGGCATCGAAAACCGCAACGGCGCCACGATGCGCGCTCTCGACCACAGCGCCGCGCAAAACTTCGACCAGAACCGGATTTGTCATGATTTCCCCGCTAACGCATGACCTCGAAAATCGGAATCGATTTTCGAAAAGGATCACGCGTAAAATCAAAGTGTTACAGCGTCCTTTGCGCGCCCTAACGGGGCGCGGGGCGCTGTAATGCGGGCCGCTTTTATCTGATCCGGTCGAGAATGGAAACGTAGTTGGCGACTGCGGCGCCGCCCATGTTGAAGATGCCGCCGAGCTTGGCGCCCGGCACCTGGATGCCGCCGGCTTCGCCGACGAGCTGCATGGCGCTCAGCACGTGCATCGACACGCCGGTAGCGCCGATTGGATGACCCTTGGCCTTCAGCCCGCCGGACGGATTGACCGGCAGCCGGCCGTCCTTCGCCGTCTCGCCATCCAGCGCCAGTTTCGCGCCCTCACCCGGTTTCGCCAGGCCCATCGCCTCATATTCGATCAGCTCGGCGATGGTGAAGCAGTCATGCGTCTCGACGAAGGACAGATCGTCGAGCGTCACGCCCGCCTTCTTCAGCGCCTGGTTCCAGGCATGCTCGCAGCCTTCGAAGGCAAGGATGTCGCGCTTCGACATTGGCAGGAAATCCTGCACATGCTCGTTGGCACGGAAGGCGACCGCGCGGCGCATCTTCAACGCCGTCGCCGTGTCGGCAAGGACAAGGGCTGCGGCGCCGTCCGAGACCAGCGAACAGTCGGTACGCTTCAGGGGACCGGCAACGAATGGGTTCTTCTCGCTCTCGTGCCGGCAGAACTCATAGCCGAAATCCTTGCGCATCTGCGCATAGGGATTGTCGACGCCGTTCTTGTGGTTCTTGGCGGCGATCATCGCCAGCGCGTCCGACTGGTCGCCATAGCGCTGGAAATAGGCTTGCGCGATCTTGCCGAAAACGCCGGCGAATCCTGCCGGCGTGTCGCCCTCCTCGGGCAGATACGAGGCCCTGAGAAGGTTCCTGCCGATCTCTGGGCCGGGCGTTGTCGTCATCTGCTCGGCGCCGACCACGAGCACGATACGGGCCGCATTGGCGTCGATGGCGCGGATGCCTTGCCTGACCGCCGCCGAACCAGTCGCGCAAGCGTTCTCGACGCGGGTTGCCGGCTTGAAGCGCAGCCGGTCGTCGGCCTGCAGGACCAGGCTTGCGGTGAAATCCTGCGCGGAAAAGCCGGCATTGAAGTGGCCAAGCACGATCTCGTCGACCTCGTCCGGACCGATGCCGGCATGATCGAGCGCTTCGGTTGCGACCTTGGTGATCAGACTCTCCAGCGTCTCGCCTTCGAGCTTGCCGAAGCGCGAATGCGCCCAGCCGACGATGCATGCTGTCATGGCAATCTCCATCCTGCAGGCCCGGGCTACGCGATGTCACGGCGCGCCTCAGCATTGTTCAAGCATGAACCGTTCCGCCGACTTCGTGAAGGGGCCAGAACCACACAATCGCTTGATCTTGATATCTGGTCATAGCGCCTGACCTTTGCCACAAAATCAGGCTGGATTTTTGTTGATTGATCCGTCAATAAAAAATAATCTTGTCGCAACAGGGCCGGAGCAAGAATGCCGAAAGTCGGAATGGAGCCGTTGCGCCGCAGGGCGCTCATCGACGCGACGATCTCAGCGATCGGCGAGCGCGGCTCGCTTGATGTGACGATGTCGGAAATCGCCGGGCGCGCCGGCGTGTCCTCGGCGCTTGCCCATCACTATTTCGGCGCCAAGGACGAACTTTTGCTGGCAACGATGCGGCATATCCTGGCCGAGCTGACCGCCGACATGCGGCGCGCGCTTCGATCGGCCAGCACGGCACGCGAGCGCGTCTCGGCGGTGGTCGCCGTCAATTTCTCCGACGCCCAGTTCCAGCCGGAGACGATTGCGGCCTGGCTCGCCTTCTATGTCGAGGCGCAGAAATCGGCAGCACTTCGCCGCCTGCTTAAGGTCTATGCGAGGCGCCTGCATTCCAATCTGTTGAGCGGGCTGACCGGCATCCTGCCGAGAAGCGAAGCCGACCGTGTCGCCGAGGCGACCGCTGCGCTGATCGACGGGCTGTATATCAGGCGCGCGCTGAAGGACGGCGTGCCCAATGCCGCGACTGCGATCGCACTGATCGAGGATTATCTCGAAACGAAACTAAGCCGGCGGAGCGCGCAGTGACGTCCAAGCGACCCAATTTTCTGATCGTCATGGTCGATCAGCTCAACGGCACATTGTTCCCGGATGGGCCAGCGGACTTCCTGCACGCGCCGCATCTGAAGCTACTGGCGGCGCACGCGACGCGCTTCAAGAATAACTACACCGCCTCGCCGCTCTGCGCACCGGGCCGGGCAGCGTTCATGAGCGGCCAGTTGCCGTCACGCACCGAGGTCTATGACAACGCTGCCGAATTCGTCTCGTCGATCCCGACCTATGCGCATCATCTGCGCGCCGCCGGCTACCATACTTGCCTGTCCGGCAAGATGCATTTCGTCGGGCCGGACCAGTTGCACGGCTTCGAGGAGCGGCTGACCACCGACATCTATCCGGCCGATTTCGGCTGGACGCCGGACTATCGCAAGCCCGGTGAACGGATCGACTGGTGGTATCACAATCTCGGCTCGGTGGCCGGTGCCGGTGTCGCCGAGATCACCAACCAGATGGAATATGACGACGAGGTCGCTTTCCACGCGGTGCAGAAGCTCTATGATTTCGCTCGCGTCTCCGACGACGCTTCGCGCCGGCCGTGGTGCCTGACGGTTTCCTTCACCCATCCGCACGACCCCTATGTCGCCCGGCGGCGCTATTGGGATCTCTACGAGGACTGCCCGGCGCTTGAGCCCGAGGTGGGCTTCATTCCCTACGACAGGCAGGATCCGCATTCGCAGCGGCTCTACCGGGCCAGCGACTATGACAGCTTCAAGATCACGCCGGAGAAGATCCGCCGTGCGCGGCGCGGCTATTTCGCCAACATCTCCTATCTCGACGACAAGGTCGGCGAATTGCTGTCGGTGCTGCAACGCACGCGAATGCTCGACGATACGATCATCCTGTTCTGCTCGGATCACGGCGACATGCTCGGCGAGCGCGGCCTGTGGTTCAAGATGTGCTTTTTCGAAGGCTCGGCGCGGGTGCCGCTGATGATCGCCGGCAAGGGCATACACGCCAAGCTGATCGAGACCCCAGTCTCCAATCTCGATGTCACGCCGACGCTTTGCGACCTCGCCGGCATCGACATGAGCGCGATTGCGCCATGGACCGACGGCCAGTCGCTGCTGCCGCTGCTCGACGGTAAGGAACGCACTGCGCCGGTGCTGATGGAGTATGCTGCCGAAGGCTCCAACGCGCCGATGGTGGCGATCCGCGAGGGCCGCTACAAATTCATCCATTGCGAGATCGATCCGCCGCAACTGTTTGATCTTGAATCGGATCCGCTCGAGCTGACCAATCTCGCCGCCGACCCGGCACATGCCGCTTTGGTTGCTGGTTTCACCGAAAAGGTCCGGGCGCGCTGGGACATGGCGGCCTTCGACGCCGCCGTGCGCACCAGCCAGGCGCGCCGCTGGGTGGTCTACCCGGCGCTGCGCAACGGCACTCACTACCCCTGGGAATTCCAGCCGCTGCAGAAAGCTTCGGAACGCTACATGCGCAACCACATGAACCTTGACCTGCTCGAAGAGCAGAAGCGCTTTCCGCGAGGCGAATGATGGCACTTGTTCCCTCGCTCGCTGATTTCATGGCGCATATGAACCATGCTTGAGGCGGATTTCGTCATCATCGGCTCCGGCTCGGCCGGCTCGGCCATGGCCTACCGCCTGTCGGAGGATGGCAAGCATTCGGTGATCGTCATCGAGTTCGGCGGCAGCGATGTCGGGCCGCTGATCCAGATGCCGTCGGCGCTGTCGATCCCACTCAACATGAGCCTCTACGACTGGGGCTTTGCCAGCGAGCCGGAGCCGCATCTCGGCGGCCGCGTGCTGGCGACGCCGCGCGGCAAGGTCATCGGCGGCTCGTCCTCGATCAATGGCATGGTCTATGTACGCGGCCACGCCCGCGATTTCGACCATTGGGCCGAACAGGGCGCGGCTGGCTGGGGGTTTGCCGACGTGCTCCCCTACTTCAAGCGCATGGAGGACAGCAACGGCGGCGAGAATGGCTGGCGCGGCCACGGCGGCCCGCTGTCGGTGCAGCGCGGCTCAAGGACGAACCCACTCTACGGCGCCTTCGTCGAGGCAGGCCGTCAGGCCGGCTTCGAGCTGACCGACGACTATAACGGCGCGAAGCAGGAAGGCTTTGGGCCAATGGAACAGACCATTCGCGGCGGCCGCCGCTGGTCGGCGGCGAGCGCCTATCTCAGGCCGGCGCTGAGGCGAAAAAATGTTAGCCTTATCAAGGGTTTCGCCCGGCGGGTGATCATCGAGAATCAACGCGCCACTGGTGTCGAGATCGCAACGCGCAAACGGATTCAGGTGGTCAAGGCGCGACGTGAAGTGATCGTTGCCGCCTCCTCGATCAATTCGCCCAAGATCCTGATGCTGTCCGGCATCGGCCCGGCCGAACATCTCAGGGAATACGGCATTCAGGTGGTGGCTAACCGGCCCGGCGTCGGCCGCAACCTGCAGGACCATATGGAGCTCTATATCCAGCAGGAATCGACGCAGCCGATCACGCTGAATTCGGTGCTGAACCCCTTCTCCAAGGCAATGATCGGCGCGCAATGGCTGTTCTTCAAGTCAGGTCTCGGCGCAACCAATCATTTCGAGGCGGCCGCCTTCGTGCGCTCGCGCGCCGGCGTCGACTATCCCGACATCCAGTATCATTTCATCCCGGCGGCGGTTCGCTATGACGGCAAGGCGGCGGCGAAGGCGCACGGTTTCCAGGCGCATGTCGGGCCGATGCGATCGAAATCGCGCGGTTCTGTCACGCTGCGCTCGCCCGACCCCAGGTCGAAGCCGGTGATCCGCTTCAACTATATGTCGCATCCGGACGACTGGACCGAGTTCCGCCACTGCATCCGGCTGACGCGTGAGATCTTCGGCCAGTCGGCATTCGATCTTTATCGCGGCGAGGAACTCTCGCCGGGCTCGCACGTGCAGTCGGACGATGATCTCGATGCCTTCATCCGCGACCATGCCGAAAGCGCCTACCACCCTTGCGGCACCTGCAAGATGGGTCGCGCCGATGATCCGATGAGCGTCGTCGATCCGGAATGCCGTGTCATCGGCGTCGAAGGGTTGCGGGTCGCCGATTCCTCGATCTTCCCGCGCGTCACCAACGGCAATCTCAACGCGCCGTCGATCATGACAGGCGAAAAGGCCGCCGACCACATTCTTGGCCGCACGCCGCTGGCGCCGTCCAACCAGGAACCATGGATCAATCCGCGCTGGCAGGTGTCAGACAGATAGGCCATGATCCGGCGGACTGCTCCGTTCTGGCGAAGACGATTGGAGAACAGCTATGCGCGCCCAACCAACGGCATCGCACTATGTCAACGGACGCTACATCGACGACGAGCAGGGTGCGCCACTGCCGGTCATCTATCCGGCAACCGGCGAGACCATCGCGATGCTGCGTTCGGCGACGCCGAACGTGCTGGAACTCGCGATCGAAGCGGCGCGTGCAGCCCAACCGGCCTGGGCGCGGCTGAAGCCGGTCGAGCGCGGACGCATCCTGCGCCGCGCCGCCGACATCTTGCGCGCGCGCAACGCCGACCTGGCGCGTATCGAGACGCTCGATACAGGCAAGGCGATCCAGGAGACGCTGGTGGCGGATGCGCCGTCCGCCGCGGATTGCCTCGAATATTTCGGCGGCGCGGTCGCTGCCTATAATGGCGAGGCCTTCGATCTCGGCGGACCCTTCGCCTATACGAGGCGCGAGGCGCTGGGCGTCTGTGTCGGCATCGGCGCCTGGAACTATCCGATCCAGATCGCCGGCTGGAAATCGGCACCCGCACTCGCCATGGGCAACGCCATGGTGTTCAAGCCGTCTGAGAACACCCCATTATCGGCGCTGGCGCTCGCCGAAATCTATACCGAGGCCGGCCTCCCCGACGGGCTCTTCAACGTGGTGCAAGGCTATGGCGATGTCGGCGCCGGCCTCGTCGGGCACGATGTCGTCGCCAAAGTCTCGGTGACGGGCTCGGTGCCGACTGGGCGCAAGGTGCTTTCGCTCGCCGGCTCGAAGATGAAGCACGCCACCATGGAGCTCGGCGGCAAGTCGCCGCTGATTGTCTTCGACGATGCCGATCTCGAAAACGCCATTGGCGGCGCCATGCTCGGCAATTTCTATTCGACCGGCCAGATCTGCTCCAACGGCACGCGAGTCTTCGTGCAGAAGGGCATCCACGACCGTTTCGTCGAACGGCTGGTCGAGCGGACCAAGAAGATCCGCATCGGCGATCCGCTCGACCCGGAAACGCAGATGGGACCGCTGGTCTCGAAGGCGCAGCACGAAAAGGTCATCGGCTATATCGAGGCAGGCAAGCAGGATGGCGCTGTGCTCGCCTGCGGCGGCAATGTGCCTTCGCTGCAGGGTTTCCAGGGCGGCTTCTTCGTCGAGCCGACTGTTTTCACCGGCGTCACCGACACCATGCGCATCGCGCGCGAGGAGATTTTCGGGCCGGTGATGAGCGTGCTCAAATTCGACGGCGAGGACGAGGTGATCGACCGGGCCAACGATACCGAGTTCGGCCTTGCCGCGGGTGTGTTCACGCGCGACCTGCCGCGCGCCCATCGCGTCATCGCCGAGCTGCAGGCCGGGACCTGCTGGATCAACGCCTACAATCTGACGCCGGTCGAAATTCCCTTCGGCGGCTTCAAGCAGTCGGGAATCGGGCGGGAAAACTCGCTTGCCGCGCTGGCGCTCTATTCGCAGCTGAAGTCGGTCTATGTCGAGACCGGGGATGTGGCGAGCCCGTATTGAGGCACGCGGCTACTGCTGGTCAGCCGCAGTATTTGCCAGACTGGAAATCCGGTCGGATGCAAGCTCGATGAATGCCTTGACGAGGGGCGAAAGATGCCGGCTGCTCGGATATAGGACATGCAGCCCGCCAGCCGGCGTCGTGTAGTCCCGGAGAACGCGGCTCAGCCGCCCCCCATTGATGAGGGGCTCGGCGATGCTGTGCGGCAATTGGGCAATGCCGAAGCCTGCGAGCGTGGCCGCAACGACCGCCTGCATTTCATTAGCGGCGAAGCGCCCGGCCACCGTGACCGTTTCCTGACCGTGTGGCCCCTCCAGCACCCAATGGGTGCCGGAGGTCGAAGGGCCTGCGATGACGCACTGGTGGTGCGCAAGATCCGCCAGGCGTTTCGGCATCCCGTGCCTTGCGAGATAGTCTGGGCTGGCGCAGAGCAGCCTGTGCGTGGAGCCGAGTTTGCGGGCAATCAGCGTCGAATCCTGTAGGATGCCGGTTCGGAAGGCGAGGTCTATGCCGTCCTCAACCAGGTTGAGCTTGTCGTCGGTCAGGCGGAGCTCGACCTTGGTCTTCGGATACATTGCCAGAAAGTCGACCACGGCAGCTGTGAGGAAATGGCTCCCGAAGCCAACGGGCGCCGAAATGCGAATCGTGCCCGATGGCTCCGCCTTCGCTTCCGCAAGGCGCAGATTTGCTTCCTCGATCGTCCGCAGCGCCTGGCTGCTCTGCTCGTAATACAGACGCCCGGCATCCGTCACGTTGAGGCTGCGCGTGGTGCGCTGCAGCAGGCGGACCCCAACCTCACGCTCGAGCGCGGCAACGCGTCGACTGACCGTCGTCTTGGGCATGGCAAGCAGCCGCGCGGCAGCGGTGAAGCTGCCAGCTTCGACGACCCGAGCGAACACCACGATATCATTGAGATCGATCATTGTATCCGCACATGGGACAAAGTTTTCCAATTATATGCAATTGTGCATCAATGTGCCAAACCCTAATTTTGCTCCACCGCAAAAAAGGAGCAACCACATGACCACTAAACGAAGAGTTCTAGTCGCCGGCGCCACAGGCCAGCAAGGCGGCGCAGTCGCGCGTGCCTTGCTGTCGAGCGGACATCGCGTCAAGGCATTGACGCGCAGGCCGGACAGCGATGCCGCGCGGCAATTGGCGTCGGCAGGCGCCGAGATCGTGACCGGCGATCTCGGCGATACGGCCTCCGTTATGAAGGCTGCAAAAGACGTCGACACCATGTTCTTGATGGGCAACAGCTACGAGGCCGGGATGGAAGAGGAGCCCCGCCAGGGGATTCTAGCCGCCGATGCAGCCAAGGCTGCCGGCGTCGGGCATCTGATCTATTCGTCCGTTGCCGACGCCAACAAGAAAACCGGCATCCCGCATTTCGAAAGCAAATATCTCGTCGAGCAGCATGTCGAACGGCTCGGCCTTCCCTATACAATCAGCGCCCCGGTTGCTTTCATGGAGAATTTCGTCGCGCCGTGGTCGATCGGCGCGCTCAGCCAAGGCACGCATGCTTTCGCAGTGCCCGCCAAACGCCCCCTCCAGCTGGTCGCCCTGGCGGACATCGGCGCCTTTGTTGCCACCCTGGTCGAGCGGCGCGAGCGCGTGTTCGGCAAGCGTTTCGATTTCGCCGGAGACGAGTTGTCCGGCGAAGACCAGGCCAAGATCCTTTCGCAGGCCATCGGCCGCCCGATCAACTATCAGGAAATTCCGATCGCGGTGGCCCGCCAGCAAAGCGAGGACGTAGCGCTGATGTTCGAGTGGTTCGACCGCGTCGGCTACGACGTCGATATCGCGGCTTTGCACCGAGATTTCCCGGAGGTCCGCTGGCACAGTTTTGCTGACTGGGCGCGGAAGTTCGACTGGAACGCTCTTGAGCAGGCATCTTAAGCCCGACTGAGTTCCCCGTTTGCGATGATGCCCGGCGGAAGCGGATCAGCGACAAGCTGGACCGCTTCCCTTGCATGGTCCTCTCACCCTGGATGCGATGAGGCGCTACCTAGAAGGTCTGATTATAAGCGCCGACTTCCGGGCTGCGGCGCAGCACTGCATCGACGCCTTCGAACATCTGCCGGCGCCGCTCCGACGACACCGGGCTCTCCACCACCACGACAAGCTCCGGCTTGTTCGATGACGCCCGCACCAGGCCCCAGGTGCCGTCCTCGGCAACGACGCGCACGCCATTGACTGTGATCAGCTCGGCGATCTTCTGGCCGGCGAAGACAGTGCCGTCCTGCTTCATGGCCTGGAAATCGGAAACGACCCGCTCGACCACACCGTATTTCAGTTCGTCGGCGCAGTGTGGCGACATGGTCGGCGTGCCGAAGGTCAGCGGCAGGGCGCGATAGAGATCGGCCATGCTGCTGCCCGGGCTGCGATCCAGCATCTGGCAGATGGCGATGGCTGTGATGAGACCATCGTCATAGCCGCGCCCGATCGGCGGATTGAAGAAGAAATGACCGGATTTCTCGAAACCAGCGATGGCGCCAAGCTCAGCCACGCGCCGTTTTATGTAGGAGTGGCCGGTCTTCCAATAATCGGTGACGGCGCCATCGGCGCGCAACGCGGCGTCGGTGTTGAACAATCCGGTCGACTTGACGTCGACGACGAAGGTCGAGCCGGGATGCAGTCGCGCGATGTCGCGCGCGAGCATGACGCCGACCTTGTCGGCGAAGATCTCGTTGCCTTCATTGTCGACCACGCCGCAGCGGTCGCCATCGCCGTCGAAGCCAAGCCCGACGTCGGCTCCCGTCTCCAGCACCTTGTCGCGGATCGCGTGCAGCATCTTCATGTCTTCGGGATTGGGATTGTAGTTCGGAAATGTATGGTCGAGCTCGACATCGAGCGGGATCACCTCGCAGCCGATCCGCTCCAGCGCTTCAGGCGCGAAGGCGCCGGCAGTGCCGTTACCGCAGGCGGCGACCACCTTGAGCTTTCGTGATATGCGTTTCCCAGTGGTCAGGTCGTCCAGATAGGTTTTGCGGAAATCCGCAACGAAGTCATAGGAGCCGCCGCCGACAAGGTCGAAGTCGCCGGCAAGCACGATCGTCTTCAATGCGCTCATTTCTTCCGGACCGAAGGTCAGGGGACGCGCCGCCCCCATCTTGACGCCGCTCCAGCCGTTTTCGTTGTGCGAGGCGGTGACCATGGCGACGGACGGCGTGTCGAGCGCGAACTGGGCAAAATAAGCCATCGGTGACAGCGCCAGCCCGATATCCCTGACCCGCGCGCCGGCGGCCATCAGCCCGGAAACCAGCGCCAGCTTGATCGCCAGCGAATAGGAACGGAAATCATGCCCGGTCACGATATCCGGCCCGGCGCCCAGGCGCCGGATCAGCGTGCCGAGCCCCATGCCGAGCGCCTGAACACCGATCAGGTTGAGCTCCGGCGGCTCCGCAGAGCCCGGATGGCCGAACCACCAGCGCGCGTCATACTCACGAAAGCCGGACGCTTTGATAAGCGCCGAGGTTTCAAACTCGAAGGTATTGGGACGGGCTTCGCTAACGATCTTCAGGGGCAAGACAGCAACTCCAAGCGGCTGGAATCAGAGTGGTTTCAACGCAGGTGGCCGATGCCTATAACACGAGCCTTTAAGCCGTGTTTATCCCCCAGGAAACTGAAACCTGTATGACGTTAAAGCGAAAGCGGAAGAAATGCGACAGAAGCGCTGCCATTGGCGCTTGCAGGAACGAAGTGCGGCGGCTATAAGCCCGCGGTCTGGTCACGGAGTGTAGCGCAGCCTGGTAGCGCACATCGTTCGGGACGATGGGGTCGCAGGTTCAAATCCTGCCACTCCGACCAGAAAAAACAAATACTTAGGCGGCCCGAATACCGCCTACCCCACAGAAAACCGGAAACAGCATCTAGGCACCTCGGTGCAGCTGGCAGACGCATGATTATCAAGCGCTATCTATGCCATTGCACCCGCCAGCCCGGATCGGCTTGTTTCCGCACCGACCAAAGCCAAGACCACATTAGCCACTCGCGATTTTGCAGATGGTGCTCTCTGAGGCCGCGCCATCCAAACTAGTCTGCTGCGCGCCAAAAGCTCGCAACCGCCGACAGCTGTCGAATGACTTCAATGGGCAGGAAGCGGTCCGACCGGTTCTGGTAAGACGCGCGAGAATGCAAAAATTCAATCCGGTGGGTCCGACGTCTCGAACTGACCCGAAGACAACATCCATACTTCGAGCTACGGCCTGCCCCTCTGCGCCTCCATATCGCAACTGGCGATATGACCGCCTCGCGACTACAGCGCGGATTGTTTCGTTGTTTCCGATGCGTCCTCAGTCCCGCCGCCCTCTCATCGAGTGGACCAGTCTCGTTTCGCGTCGCCCCGTTCCTTAGAACTGAGGCGATGGAACCGCGAATGGAATAGGACAAGATCGAGCAACGGTCGCCGGATAGTGCGCCGCCTCAGCTTTATCCACCTATGGAATAAATCGATAGGGGGATAAACACATGATCGAGCCCGAACAGGAACTCGTAGCCCGTAGTGCGGCAAGTGGTCAGGCCGGACGCGTCAGCGTCAGCATTCCTCTTCCCGCATTCGTTCATCGACCGCACAGCGAAGAAGCGTGCGCTTTTCTTGCGGCATGCCATGAACGCTGCGTTTGAACTCAGGCATCGGCGTCAGCGTTTTCATGATGAAAATCATCGGCCGCATCGAGCGCGCCGGCAACCGCCACGCCGCCGAGCGAGCAAAGAGCGAGTGACCCGAGACAAGCCGGGAGCCTTAACCGCCTGATGCTTGCAACACCTTGATCTAAGCGCAATTTGCCTCATTCAAACAGACGAGGACAGTGGGCCAGCCTGCCCCTACGGTAGGAGATCGTTCTGTCGAACTCGTTCGGGGGCAATTATTGTGCGGAAACAGGGGCAACCTCGCGATTCTTCATGCAGACACTATGGCAGTTCATGCGCTCGCATCCCATAGGGCGGACATTGTCGAAGAACGATTGGGGGAATAACGATTTTCTCGGTGTTACGGCAAAAATCTACAAACCCCATTCGGTGATAGGCCGCCAGGATGACGGCAACGATGAGATATTCATCGTAAAATCGGGTTGGGCCATCCTTTACCATGGGCTGCCGGACGGAGAACGGCAGATCATCGACACTCCCCTCACGGGGGACCTTGTCGGTTTCCGTTCTGTGGAAGGACCACGTTTAGCATCGCTGGCGTCCATAACCGAACTAACGGTTTATGAAATTTCCAGTAAGGAACTTGTCGAGGCCATCTTGTCGGAAGGCCGTCTCGGGAAGAAGATCGCCTGCTCCCTAGCCCGCCTGAACGCCATCCTTGCCGAACATCTCATGAATACCGGGCGACGGACCGCGATGAGCCGCACCGCCCATTTCCTGCTCGAGTTGGAGGAGAGGCTCTCCATGGTTGGCTTGTCGGCCCATGGAAGATATGAGTGTCCCCTTACGCAATACGACTTGGCCGACATCCTCGGAATGACCACCGTTCACGTCAACCGAACGTTGGGGGAACTCCGCAAGGCCGATCTCGTCTCTTTCAAGGCGGGCCATGTACAGGTGATCAACCGCAGGAAGCTGGTCGAAATAGCCGGATTCGACAACGAGTATCTCAGGTAACAGCTATCTCCTGGAGCGGCAGCGCATGGGCCATTAGCAAATTTCCCGCTGGAAGACGACCCTAGGCCGTCGCTGGACCAGTTCCAGCCAAATGTTTCCGGACGACTGGTCGTGCGCGGCTTGGCGGGGCGGTGATATATCTCGACCACAGGGTATCCGCATCCGGCGTGCGGTGAAGGACGGGCCGAGCGGAACTTAACCTCGTCCGTGTTGAGCAATATGCAAAAGGCCCGACCATCATGACCGACGGCGACACGGCCTATCGCGCGGCGAGAGCGTGCCGCAGAATAAGTGCAAGTGGCTCACACACTGCGGCAGATCTATCGGGTGTTCTCACCTAAAGCGTTGGGCAACGATATCAAAGCGCTGCGACCTGACCATGCCAACCACCGCCTTCAGGAATCCTCGCCTATCGCTGCAATCGCCGCAGGCACCATCCCGATCGTCGTTCGACTACCAGCGGCTTGAGATGGCTAAGCCGTCCCATCCCTGCGTCTTCAGGCAGATTGCCGCGCCCTTGGGTTCCAGTTTGGCGTCCGTTGCCGGCAAAATTTACCGAAAAAGCAACCTATGTTAGAGACTGCTTATAAATAGGTCTTACACTGCCCAACCTATTCTCGCCAAGGAGGGAGTGAGGAACTGCAAGAGACTCAAACCGGGGGGCATCGAGTGCGGTTGGCGCGTGGAGTGCCCTACTCGACGCGTGTACCTCAATCGCGCCGGAGCGGGAGGCAATGATGACAAGACAATCTTTTATAACAGTACTTGTCGGGCCGAGCGAGTTACTCCGAGAAGGCCTTAGTCGAATCCTGAATGCGGCAAAGTTTCGTGTCCTTTTCTCTGCGGCTTGTGTTCACGACCTTCTGCAGAAGCCGCTAGCCCAGCACCGGCCCATCTTGCTCATCATAGATGTCGGCGGTACTGATGCGGGTGCTGAATTCGCACAAATTGCAGAATTCAAAGCGATTTATCCGACCAGCCATGTCGTCGCGCTAGCCGATCACTGTCGATCGACCGATATAGTTTCAGCTTTTCGTGCGGGGGCAGACGGGTATTTGATAAAAATCGCTGCTTACGACACCTTCATCAAAGCTCTCGAATTGGTTATGCTAGGGCAGACGGTGTTACCTGCCGAGACTTCAACAGCGATTCAAGATATAAGGCATGATCTGAAACCTGACGCGGTAGCTGATGAGTTAACAAAGGTGGTTGTTAAATTGGAGAATGAGGATCAAGAACTATCAATTTTGTCGAATCGGGAAAACTGTATTCTACGTCGCTTAATCGAAGGGGAGTCTAACAAAGCCATCGCGCGCGAGATCAACATTGCCGAAGCTACGGTGAAGGTACACGTCAAGGCCATCCTCCGAAAGATCCGGGTCCGCAACCGTACACAGGCTGCAGTTTGGGCGATGAACCATGGCATGCTTACTCCCGCGTCTGGCAATGGCCCGTCAGGGAACGAAAAGATAGCAACTCAACCGTCTCACCATCCGCAAGATCTACTTAAGGCACAAAAGGGGTATCACTTTCTCGATAATATTCATTCAATGAGACCCGCTTCCCTGCCTTGATATCGTCATTCGGGCTGGTGCATTCACTTGCCAAGCCTCACCCTGATACGAGGCTCCGCGATCAAGAACGTCCAGGTTCAAATCACCCTCGGCGGTGGCAGCGAAGGAGGTGCGCCGTTTGTACTGGCAGCGGGCCGTCTCCGATCGGTTTTCCTCAAATGATGCGGCAAGCGTTGTCGTCTGTTCCTGCGTCGGCGGGACGTGCGCGACGCGGTAGCGTTGTCCAAGCGGCACGGGCTTCGGCCGAGGACGTGAGAGCTGACGAAAGGAATATGAGGCGGGGCCAGGTCCGCTATGGTTACCTCACCTCGATGATGAAGTTGGAAACAGCCCAGCCATCCTGCGAATGCATGCCGGAGCCGCAGACGGTTCGAGGCGCTGCGTCGGTAACCAAGATTTCCGCCTCTTCGTTGCGTTCGATCGCTTTTGTCCCGTTTGCCATCAAACAAGTTCTCCTGCAGCGCAGCAGTCTGGCTATTGGACGAAGGCCGCGCTTTATCCGGAAGGAGTGCCCACAAAGGGATAGTTGTGCCGCTGGCGGCGAAGGGTCACGATAAGGCAGAGCCGTGCCCGTCGACCCGTGCTCGACCAGTTCGGGACGGGATGGCCGCCATTGAAAGCCACGCGCCATGGCCATGGATACAAAATACAATTCCGACCCCGTCGCTCCTTCGTCACGGGCGGCTCGCCGCAGGGGAATGAAGGCCATCCTGCTTGCCTTTGGGCTCTGCGGGGTCGCCGCCCTGGGAGGGGCCGCGATCGGAAACTGGCCGGCCGTCGAGGTTGTTTCCGGACCCGTGATGCAGAAGATCGAGGATATCTCCGGAGCCGTGATGCAGAAGGCCGAGGATGTCTCCGGCGCCGTGGTGCACAAGGCCGCGGATGTCTCCGGAGCCGTGGTGCAGAAGGTCGCGGATGCCTCCGGAGCCGTGATGCAGAAGGTCGAGGATGCCTCCGGAGCCGTGGTGCAGAAGGTGTCTGCTGCTATCGATAGCTGGCAAGGACAACCGGTCCAAGCCACGGCCGAACCCTCTCGCGCGATCGTGTCGGGACCGGCTGCGGCGGCGCCGGTCGAACAGAGCGCCGTCCCTGCGGTCCCCACCAGTGCCGAGCCCCCCAAAACTCTCAGCACGGGACCGGATGCGTCCGCCGCGGCGTTGGTCGAGCGGAGCGTCGTCCCTGCCGTCCCCACCAGTGCCGAGGGCTCCAAAACCCTCAGCAATGCGCCAGGCGTGCCAACCGGAGCCCTGTTTGGCATCGGCGACCGCCTCAAGGTCACGTTCTACGAGCGCGTCGACGTCGAGGAAGACAAGTGGGGGCGCGCGTCCTCTGCCTTGCACGGCATCCTGCAGCGTCCGGAACTGAGCGGCGAATATATTATCCAAGAGGACGGCACGATTTCCGTGCCCTTGCTTGGCTCCATTCCGGTCGCCAACCGGTCGACGCAACAGGTACAGGCCGACCTGGTGGAAACCTTCAATCAACTGCTGGGCCGCGAGGGACTGGTGAACATCCTGCCGCTGGAGCGCCCACCCATTTACGTGCTGGGGCCGGTCAAGAATCCAGGCTCGTTCAAGTATGCGGCCGGCATGACGATCCTGCATGCGATCGCGCTGGCCGGCGGACTCGACCGGGCCGAGAGCGAACCGTGGCAGAAGATCGAAACCGTGCGTGAGACCCAGAAGCGGAGCGCGGCGATCGATGCGATGTTGAAGTTGCTCGCGCGCGCGGCGGTGCTGAAGGCCGAGCGCGACGGCACGGCACCCACTATCCCGCGCCAGTTGCTGGAGCTGGCCGGCGCGACCGAAGCTGCTAACCTCGTCAACGAGCAGAGCGACCGGCGCAAGGCCGTCGCCACGGCCCGCAAGGATCGCGAGCGCGCGAGCCTGCGGGCGCTGGAGGCGGCCAGGCAGGATGTTGTCGCTTATAGGCGCATGGAGTCGCTCGACGAATTGGTCAAGCTGCGCCAGGAGCGCGTCAACAGCATGCGCACGCTCGTGGACCGCAAAGTTCTCAGCATGACGGTGATGGCTCAGATCCAGAGTGAGTTGTCCGACGCGGAACAGCGTCGGCAGGACGCCCTTAACCAGTACGCGAGCGCCAACCAGCGCCTCGCTTGGTTAGAGTCTGAGGTGTTGCGGACCCGGGCCGACCTCAGGAACGATCTGGAGGTCGAGATCGAGACCGCGGAGAGCCAGATCGCGGCCAATGTGCGCGAGTTGAACGCCAGCGAAGGCATCCTTTACACGTTGCCGGTGACCCGCGCCCAATTTGCGAAGGACGCAAACAGCGTAATTTATCAAATCGTGCGGCAATCGGCAGCCGGGCCGGTCAGCATCGAGACCGTTGGGATGACCCTGTTGCAGCCAGGCGACCTCGTCAACATCATCGTGGGCGAAAGCGAGCCAAGAGAACCGGCCGATTCGTCGGTCCCGACCTTGTCGCCGACCTGCGAGAGCTTGCCTGCCGCGTGCAACCCAAGCGACGTCGACCCTGCCCGCGTGGTGAGGGAGGAGAGGATCGATCCGAATTGATGTGGCTGCTTGTCTCCTGCCAGAATGGCTTCTGCCAGTGATGCGTGCCAGTTGATGCGGTCACTACTTTCTAAGCCTGGTCTTGGAAACGTCGAAAGCCCTGATCGGCGCCAGCCTGACGGGCCTTCGCCGCGACGAAGCGGCTTCGGCCCGCGCAGGCGGCAGACGCGGCATGAAGACCAACAACGCTGTCGATACCGCCAAGTTCAGCCTGCTCCCCAACGAACTCCGCTTGCCGCCAAGCGAAGTTGTGGGATCGAGATTCCCATCATGTCGAGACCAATCCTGCCCATCCGACGAATACGCCATAATAGCGTTGTATCGGACGCCAGTGATCGGTTGTAAGATGCTTCAGCAAGCGACCATTCATCACAGGCAACTTTGACGGGATCACTGTAGTACGTCTGAATTTTCTCGACGCCCATTCCGGGCGTGGCTAACCATGTCGGAATATGATGGCATAACCGATCAACATCGGTTAGCACTTTATTGAGACCGGTACCCGCCGCCGGATCGCTGGTAGCAAAACTGTCACCGGCCAATACCAGACCGGGTTGCTGTTCGTGATTCTGCGCGGCGTAAAGATCAACGGGTCGAATTTGAATATCGCTTGACACGACAGCATCACCGAGGAGACGCTTCAATCGGGGCATTGCCGCATACAATGCAGATAACGGCGATGTGCGCACTTCCTGACACCACGGATGGCGTATATCACCATGGTAGACGAACACATTGGCGCGCATTCTTGAACCAATCGGAAACATGCTCACGTAACCCATAGGCCCTGGCTTTTCCGCAAAATACGTTAAAGCTTGAAATTTGAAACCAGCTTTAGAGGTGAGATCAAAACCAACACTGATCGAGTGGCATTTGCTGATCTCGGATCGCGTGATCGCACCCCGGACGACATTGTTTAAGCCGGTCGCCACCACAATCAATCGGGTCGACCATGTGTCACCATTTGACAGGGTAATTTCCTGCCGGTCGGAACTCGTCGTTATTTTGGTCACTTTGGCGCAGATGAATTGGACACTATCTGGAATCTGGCGGCGAATAACATTTACCAAATCCTGATAAGCCACCCCATATTCGCAGGGCTCGCCGTGTTTCCCATGCTTTTTACCGATGACATAACCGTGACGGGCCACCCATATCTCAGTCATCGGTGTCGCAGCCGCCAATACGGCATCCGCCAGCCCGGTTTTTTTGAGCAAGTCGACTTGATCGTCATCGAGTTTTTCGCAGCGAAACTCCCCTGGATAGACTTGATGGATATCAACAAGGATGGTCGAAATCTCCATCCGGCCAAGCATCGCAGCGGCTAACGAGCCGGCGGTACCACCCCCGAGGACCGCTACATCAATATTATTCAATTCCCGCTCCTTCGCCCACCACTTCATTGACAGCACGATCGTGACGGCGAACCAAACGGTGTCGAAGAAAATTCAAGACTCCGTCTTTTGCTGCAAAACCAAACCAGGGGCGCTTGTTTATCACCCGACCAAACCGCGCAATCCACAGTTCGGTAAACAGCGTTGACGCGGCAACAATCCCAATTTTCTCGCAGCGAAAATCCTCCGGACAGGGATGATGCGCGTCGATCAGGACGACCGAGAATCCGGCTCGCCCGAGCGTCGCGGCGGCGATAGAACCCTCCAGACCGCCGCCGACAATCCCAATATCTGCGCTATACATCATCGTCTCCCACAAAGTAATCGCATTATACTATACTCTTTCGCGAAGCTCGATGATTGCATCCCGCGCCGAGATCAAAAACTCGTGATCGCCCGGTCAGAGAAACATGCGATGCAAGGATCGTCTCGTCTTACGAAGAACCTGCCGCAGCGGTGGCTTTAATAACGGCGTTTGATTATACCATGTATCCACATAATTGATTGCCATTTTCATCGCAATGACAATACGACCGCGCAAAGTTCTGCTATCAAAATGGAAAAACAAAAGCGAATTTATATCGGACCATGAGAGCTTATAAGGCTCGTCGCCGATCGTAAAATCGAATTTCTGCATCTTTTGGCCAATGGCATATTGCATAATTTCCTGAATATGCTGACGCCCGGGACTGTATTTGGCGAACTCCTCCTGATAACTCGACATCACCAGTGAATAACTGGAATTTAACTGGAGACCCAGACCCGTCGCCACCGGAATCCCATCCAAATCCAGCCGCGTGACATGGATGACCTCGCGCAACCGAGGATTGGCGACAATCGCCAAATAAAATTCGCGAAAACCCGGACGTTCGAACATATCATGAACACCCATTCGGGCATAGCTGCTCCGTTTTTGTTCGATCAGCTTTGCAATGGTGCACTCGATCTCGGCCTGATCTTGCACGTCTACAAAGCGAACCGCCCCGCCACCTTGCTTGGCGAGGTTTTTGGCCTTGCGCCGGTGGGTATGCAGCGTCGAATTCGAAAACTTTGACGCATAAAACCGATCCCAGTTCGCTTCCGGGAGGGTTGCGACATGTCCGGCGCAATTAGCCAGCAAGACTGGCAAGTCGAGAAAGGGATTAGGTTGAGAGCCGACAACACTAGGCATATTGTAAAGTTCAACAGCGTCGAAACGAAGTTGAGGATAGTTTTGAATCGCCCGAATTATGTCTTTCCACAGGCGGCCGAATTTCCCAGGTTTCACGTGATCGCTAAAGTTTATCGCCAGAATGGGCGAATTATAATCGCACAATTCCGATCCAAACCAGACAAGCCGGCGGATCAGACCATGGCGTTCGATCGCCAATGGCAGAATAAAAATCGCCGCGCCCGTATCGTCGAGACCCAGCACGATCACCGGAATCAGTTTCTCTCTGGAGCCGATGTGGCGATACCATTCCATCTGCCAATCAAACAATTGGAATACGGTACAATCCGCATGCTGCTCTAATGTTCTCCACTGAGCTTCCACCGCGTCCATATCGGTGAAAATTTGCAGAGCAATATTCGCCGTCGTCATTGGGTGTGCCTATGTAACAAAGGTTTTAGCCAGTCTGCTGCTAGAGATGTTCTGGTTGAAATCCCAAGAGCTGGCGTGCCTTGTCCGGGTCGCCGATCGAATTATAGGGAAGAACCTGCGGATGACTTCGCCCGCAGGGGCTTGCTCCAGTCTGAACAGCAAGTTGCGCGTGATCAGGAAGCCACTCAGGACGAAGAACAGTTGGACCCCCAGCGCTCCCGCCCCGATGGGGAAGTGCGTTCTGACCCGCGGCCCGCCGAAGTGCTCGACGCCGACGAGTCCGGCCGCGATGGCCCGCAGGCCATCTAATTGCGGTCGATAACCCAGCGCCATGATCGGTGTCTCCTCAAGTCTGGAGCGGCGACGCGGTCGGTCGTTCGTGCGCGGGGCCGGCGGCAGAATCCAGTTTCATCGCGAAGGCCAAAATCAGGGCCGCACATGCACCCTCGATGCTGACGGCGAGCGTCCAGCCTAGGACCAGGCCTTGAAGTCCATCAAGCTTCGCCCCCGCGACCACGAAGCACAGCTCCAGCAATCCGCCAAGCGCGAACCAGCGAGATGCCTTGCGCATCCTGTCGCGCAACCGCGCCAGCGTACAGGCATGAAATTTGAGCGTTGATCCCAACAGGCTGAAGCCGAGGAAGCGCAGGCTCGAACCGGCGATCTCAGGATAGACGGGATTGAAGACCGCAAGGATCTCCTGCGAATAGGTGAAGATGAAGGCGGCGCAGACCAGTGAGAAGAGCAATGACGCCGTCAGCGACAAAAGGATATCGTGCCTGGATTGTTTCGGGCTTGCTCTGACCACGGGGAACAGCACCGTGGCCATGGCTGCGGGAATCAATGAGGCCATGGAGACCAGCATCCACAACGGCACGAAGGCGGCATTGGTGGTCGGCGACAGGAGAACCAGCACAAGGTAGGGCATGATGACGCCCGGGGCCTGTGCGGCCACATCGAGCGCGTAGTGACCGAATACCTTGCGCCGAAGCGTATGGAGCAGCCGGAAATCGGGGCGCCCAACGAGGCGACGCGCACCGCCCCGGGTCAGGAGATCAAAGCCGATCCAGGACGCCGGCAGCGCGGCCACCCACGACAGAAGAATCGCGGCATTGGAGGCGTAGCCGGCAGCCGCGAGGGCTGCGATCAGCATCAGCTTGACCACGGAGAACAGCACCTGCCGGATCATCTTGCCGCTGCTCCGCAAGTGGCCGACGAGCGCCTGATCGCCCACCATGCTGAGACCAGTCAGGCCGCAGCCGAGGACGAACGCAGCGCCCACGAACCAGCCGCCGATCAGCCCGGTCGAGCTATTGAGGTGCGCCTCCTCGAAGACAAACAACAAGGCCAGGCCGACCGTCAGCGCCACCCCGACGGACGCTGCTGCGGCCACGAGGCCGCGCTCCTTGCCGGGATGCCGGACGATCTCCCCCATCAGCAAGGTCCCCAGCCCGGCCTCCCCCAGCAGACCGACGAGGCCCATCACGGACAGGAGGGCGGAGGCCTTGCCGATCACCTCCGGCGGAAACAGCCGGGCGGCGAGCCACCAATAGACAAACCCAAGACCGGCCGCTGCAATCGTTCCGATCGCCAGAGCGCCGGAATTCAGAACGAGCGCGGCGCTCTTTCGAAGCTCTCGTCGGGCGCGAATAGTGGCCGTCCCGACGAGGCCTACCGGCATGATGGCTCTCCCGAACCTTGGTGCGCCGGCACCGCGGACCTGCTGGCGGTTGGGCGCAGGACGTCCCGGTAGACCTGCTCGATCCGGGTCACGACCGCTCCGGCCTTGAGGCGCCCAACCCTGGCGAGGCTTGTCGCCTCCAGGCGGGCAAGCAAGGCGCGGTCCTCCAGAAGTGTCTGCATCGCGTGGGCCAAGGCTGACGCATCACCGGGCGGCACGAGAAGCCCCGTTTCGCCGTGATCGATCATATCGGGCATGCCTCCGACGTCGGTTGCGACGACGGCCTTGCCGGACGCCATCGCTTCCATGATGACGGTCGCACAGGGTTCCAGCCCGACCGATGGCGCCACGCCGAACAGTGAGCGCCGCCATGCGTGCATGACGGCGGAATGAGGCCACATGGTGAACACATGGACGTTCGGCGGAAACTCAGTCGGTGTATCGGCGAGCGGGCGCCCGATCAGGACCAGCGGAGGCGCGCGCTCGAGGTCGGCATAGGCTTGCAGGAGAGCGTCAATGCCCTTGAGGCGCATCATATCGCCGACGAACAGGATGAATCCATCCCCGGGTAGCTCCCGCAGGCAGGGATCTTCCGGGCCAAGCTGCTCGACATCGTCGGGCACGAAATTGGTGATGACCTCGTAGGGGGCGCGGCCTTGGGTCAGGCCGTTGTGACGCGCCACCGCGTGGCTCACCGCGATGAAACGGTCCACCACACGCCGGGCGGCGAAGCTCGACCCCCAGTTGCCAAACGTGGTCACGGCTGCCTTCACGGCCCCGTAATGCCCGGCAGCGCAGGGCAGGCACTTCGCCAGTGCTGGGCCACCGCAGAGATGGGTGCCCAAGTGCATGAAGTTCTTCTTGGCGCAGACAAGGCCGTAATCGTGGAGCGTGACCACGAGGCGTGCCCCACTCAGAACTTTGAGCGGCAGGAAGGACGCGTAGATCCAGTTATGGGCGTGGACGATGTCCGGCCTCTCCTGGGCGACCAGCCGCCTCAGGGCTAGCACCAGTTCGGGATCCGGGAAGGGTGGTGCGTGGCGGCGCTCGGGATCGCTGTGGAGGTCTGACAGGCGCTGGAGCGTGCCGCGCAGGCGGTGCACGCGGACCGCGCCGTCCAGCTCGGTTTCGGGCGATCCGGGATGCATAAAGGTGCCGACGCTCACGTGATGGCCCCGCTGCGCCAACGCCGCGCCGAGGTTGCGGACGTGCCGCTCCTCTCCCCCGATCACCGGAGGATAGAACTGCGACAGCAGCAGGATGCGCATGGTCGGGCTCCGTTTCAGATGTGCGGCACCAGCGTCGAAACGCTGCGATAGAGTCGGTTGTCTTCCGGCCGATAGAGCCGGGCATCTGCCTTCTGCGGGGTGGCCAAGACGGGCACCGGGATCTCCCGCGCCCAGGTCTCGCCCGGCGCGATGGTGAGCGATCGGAAGATGGCGAACGGTTGCCCGTCGAGGGTGATTTCCAGGTCGAACAGCTGAGGTTGAGTCTCGGCGCTCCTGATGCCGACGGTGATCCGGCCGGACTCGCCACTTGCCGACGGCAACAACCAGAACGCGGTGTATTTGAATTCCCGGTAGGCCGCTTCGTCCCGGACGGCCAGCGCATAGGCTCCGGTCGCCACAAGCAGCGCTAGCATGAACGCGGCCCCCTGCCAGAGCCGGACCCGCGCCGGAGCCGGCCAGGCTGGCAGATCGGGAGTGTCGCGGCGGCCGGCGGCCACCAGTGCCGCGGCGGCCGTCACGGCCCAGAACCACAGCGCCCAGCCGAGCGGCGTAAGGGAGCCCGCGGCGTTCAGGGCAAATCCCCCGGCGATGCCGGCGGCGAGGCTTGCTCCGACCGCGTAGACGAAGTGTTGCAACGCGGAGCCGGTCCTCACGCCAATGGCCCGCAGCACCGTGTGGCCCGAGACGAGGAACACCATGGGCGCGCCCAGGGCAGTACGGATGAGCAAGCTGTCGCTGACCGCAACAGCCGCCACCGCGGCCCCCGCCCACAGGCACGCGGCCAGAAGGTCCAGCTTGCTACAAATTCTCATGCAATCCTCTCACGTCATACATGACGATCCAGCCGTTGTCGTAGATGCGGGTGACGCCCTTGATGTCATTGAACTTGAGCAGCTCTGCGCCCGAGAGCGGCGTTCCCTGCCGTTGCCACGGCTCGAAGTAGAAGCCGAGCACCGGGGGAGCCGTCGTCAGGCGTAGGTCAATCATCAGGAAATCGATGTCGCTTCGCGCCAAGGCCCAAAACTCGTCGGGCCCCAATGTCTCGGCCTCGAATATGCGCGCGGAATAGACGCCTTCGATGATCCTGACCCTCACGTCCTGCCGGCCGTAGCTCGCAAGCAGAAGGCGGTTGATGCGGTCGGAGGTGAAGCGGTTGCCGGCACCGAGCCATTCCTTGGCCCAGCGTGCCGTTTCGATCCCCATGGGCTCGATCGATGCCTGATCTGCCGCCACCCTGTAGCGCCCATGGATCGGATTAATCGTAGAGCTCGCGACGCCGCCCAGGACGATGACCGCCAGAGCGACG
This sequence comes from Mesorhizobium sp. M6A.T.Cr.TU.017.01.1.1, assembly GCF_004023115.1. Classification (NCBI taxonomy): domain Bacteria; kingdom Pseudomonadati; phylum Pseudomonadota; class Alphaproteobacteria; order Hyphomicrobiales; family Phyllobacteriaceae; genus Mesorhizobium; species Mesorhizobium sp. M6A.T.Cr.TU.017.01.1.1. The sequence goes on along the minus strand of NZ_RZTA01000002.1, from coordinate 18,895 downwards.
GCCGGTGCGATGCGGCGCCACCCGCGTGGCGTGCGGCCCTGCCAGAAGTGGACGATGCTCACCGCGACGACCAGCCCGACGGCGATGAACACGAACGTTCCCATGCGGTTGCCGATTTCCCATCCGGCGATGGTCAGTCGGAAGGCCACCGAGACTGGGAGCCCGAAAGCCAGCAAGGCGAGGAGCACGAGGCGGCTGTCGCGCCAGCGGCGTTTGAGAATGTCCCGGATCGGACGCCAACCCGACCGCGCACCACTCGGCGCTGCCATGGCCAGCGACCGAAAGAATCCCGTTGCCAGGCCGAGTGCCAACAGCAGGATCGCCAGCAAGGTGGTCAGCCGCATGTAGAGGGCCTTGTCCGGCGCTCCGGGGTACTCCGACCGTGGAGTGGGCGCGCCCAGGATCTTCCCGAGCAATGTGTCGAAGCCGGATTCGACCATCGGGCCGAGATAGCCTGTGAGAGGGATGCCACGGGCCTGCACCCAAAGGGACGGCAGGGCTATAGCCAGAAGCGCCGTGAAGCCCGCGGCGGTCCTGGCCCCAATCCGCAAGGGCCCCTGCCGGCGCAAAGCCTCGAGGGCCGCCAGCGCTCCGAAGTAGGTGGCGGTGAAAGTGGCCGAGAGGTGGTGCGTGACCGCGAGGCTCGCCAACAGCAAGGCAATCAGCCCGAGCGCCTTCAGTCTCGGTCGCCCGACGAGATCCTTGGACGCTGCTTCGACCGCGAAGGCCAGCACGCACAGCACGATGCCGAGGCTCTCGTAGGAGAACATCGACTCGAACAGGACGAAGGTTGAGCAGCCCATATAGGCCAGGCAGGCGATGGCCGAGATGCGCGGCGATCCGGTGATGCTTTCGAAGAACAGAAACAGGGCACCGATGAACGTGCCCCTGAGGACGGCCAACAATAGAGTCCCCGCCGCAAACAATGGCAAGCCCGTCAGATTGACGATCGCCGTCGTCAGGATTTCCAGGGCGGGATACGTTGGCCCGATTGGGAAAAGCGGGTTGGACAGAAATAGCCGGCGGGCCGTCATAAGATCGTCGGCTGCGATCCAGTGCAAGAACTCGTCGTGATTGATGAAGCTCGTCGGGGAATAGACCGTCTTGTAGTAGAACAGGGCTTCGGCAAGCAGAAACAGGAGGAACAAGCGCTCACCCCGGGCTACCATCGGCCAGGTGATGCGAAGGCTGGTCGGAACGACCAGGAGGACGACACCGGACCAGAAGAGCAGCGGCGCCACGTCATAGCCCCGGCGCCCGGCCGCGTGCCCGGCCACGACCAGGAGTAGAGCCGTGGCGATCGTCAGGCATAGAACCGCGATCCACCCGGAATTGGCGCGTTGCGACGGGGCATCGGCGCCGCCGTCGCGAAGGTCGGGGCCGATAACGGCCGAGACGAATCGTATCCCGGCCCGGAGCGGGTTGATCCTGGTTCCCGCGGTGAAATGAGCCGGCATCATCAGCCTCATACCCCCGTCGCAGGAGGCCACGACATCACGCCGCCGGGGGGCAAGCGGACCACGGATCGGCTGCTCAGGACATCACAATAAACGTCGCTCAGCGCTTGAGCGCAGGCATCCCAGTCCGGTAGCGCCAAATCCGGGACCTCCCGATGGGCCTTTAGCTCGTCGGCCATGGCGGCGGCCAACTCTTTCGGACCGGCGTTGGGCGGAATCGCCCGGCACAGGCCCTTGGCGGCCAGCTCCCGCAGACCGGACGTGTCGCTGACAAGGACCGGACGGCGCAGCGACAGGGCTTCCATTACGGCGATCGGATGGGCTTCGTAGTCGCTGAACAGCACGAACAGCGCAGCCCTCGCCAGAAGGTCTGCCATTTTCTGCCGCTCGGATCCGGGGATACCCGCAATGGTGACCCGCTTCTCGAGGCCTAGCATCGCGACGAGGCGCCGCAACTCTCTCTCATACGGGCCTGTACCGACGACGTGCAGTCGCGCGTCTGGCACCCTGCGGATCAGTTCGGGCAAGGCCCCAATCACCCGGTGATGGCCCTTGTAGCGCTCCAGCCTGCCGCCCGAGACGATCAGGTGCGGATCGACCTTGATGCCGGGGCTCGGAGCTGGCATCGCGGCGCCGTTCGGGATAACGACAAACCGCTCCCGTGGCACGCCCATCCTCCCGCTGAAGAAGCTGGCTTCGAATTCGGAGACGCCAATCAGCCGCGCGGCCTGGGCCACCAGAGGCCGGAGCAGCGCGTGCTGCGTGCCGCGCACGGTGTTGCGCAGCCGGGAGGAATGCCCGCCGCTATGGAAGGTCAGGATGAACGGCAGGTCCCCGCGCACGGCCGCGAACAGTCCGATCGGCGCCACGAAGGTGTTGTAACCTTGGAAATGGATCAGATCCCAAGTCCCGCGCCGGATCGCGGTATAAATGCGGGGCGCAAAATAGAGGTCCAGCTCCCTCGGCCAGGCCCGCACGCGCCGGACGCGCATGCCGCGCACCTCCTCCTCAACCGGCAACTCCCCCGAGGGATCGGTGGTGAGCACGTCGACGGCGTGGCCCAGCGTTACCAAGCGGGGGCCGACTTCCTGGATGTGAGTTTCGATGCCGCCTATGAGGGGGTAGCAGCGGGCGGCAACCATCAGGATTCGCATCAGGTCTGTCCACCGACAACACAGGCTGTCGCGCTCCGCCTGCGCTGTTGGTGTATCCTCTCGCGCAGGATGGTTTTGAGGACGCGCCAGCCGTCCGGCATGGCGCGCAGATGGCTCACACCGCTGATGCGCTGAGCCTCGAAGCTCGCCACCTCTACGATATTGAGGTGGTTCTTCAAGGCCCGCACGTTGATGAGCGTCTCGATCTCGAACCCATCGCAATCGCAGTCCAGCGTGGCGACGTGTTTGGTCCAGAAGGCTATGTATCCGTAGCATAGATCGGAGTACCAACCGCCATAGAGCAGCCGCACGAAAAGGGTCAGCCCCCTGTTGCCGAACATCCGGACCAGGGACATATCGTCGGTGCCGGCGCCCTGGATAAAACGTGAACCCTTGACGAGATCCGCGCCGGCCATCAGCGCACTTACAAAGACGATCGCCTCCTCCGGGACCATGGAGCCGTCGGCGTCCAGCATGACGATGATGTCGCCTGTGGCGGCCAGGAATCCCGCTTGCAGTGCAGCGCCCTTGCCCCGACGGGGCTCCATGACAACCTTCACGTCCTCGCGCAGGCGGCGCGCGACCGCGACCGTGTCGTCGGTCGAACGACCATCCACGATAATGATCTCATGCGCCCAGTTGGGGATGCGCGGCAGAAGCCAAGGGAGGTTCTCGGCTTCATTGAGCGTCGGGACGACGAAGCTGACTCGAGGCAGAGTCAACGATCGCCGCAGCGCGAAATCGATCGGGTCAGGCGGCGATGCGGCACCGATTGGGGCGACAATGCTGGAAAGACGGGCGTTCATGGCAGCGCTTTGAGGTCGTACGATGGGACCCAGGGGGCGGGCTGGAAGCGCGCCAGGACTGCCGATAGGTATCGGGCGAGATGATGGGCCGGGTGATACGTCCGGTGCTCCGCATCGCGCGCACGCAAATGCGCGGCCAGCGACAAGCCGTGGGGGCCAGATCCAATGACCGCCACATCCACGGATGTGCTTGATCCAACCATATGCGGACTCCCGGCCATAATAAAATGAAGATGAGATGAAGATCGGTACGCTTGCAGCCCCCTAATCTTAGTTTGTTATGCGAGCATTACTGATGCATATCTTAAATGGAAGGACGATGGATGGTTAGGAAAAGACAATAGATGATTAGCTCTCTTGGGGTATCCCTTCAGGTTATTTCCAGCCCATACCACCAGCGCGGATAGCACGGCAGCGGCACCGATCATCTTCAGCAGCTGTGTTGGCAGCGTTGCCAAACCCGTTTAGACCTCTGGGGCCACCTTCAACGCCAGCGAGGACATCCATCGACCCGCGGCCGGCACTAGCTCACAAGCGACAATTTCTACTGAGCGAGCCGTCGGGGCGAAGAAATGAACGTCCAGCGCAACGCTGACATTGCCACTGGCCAGAAGCTGCGATGTGCAGGTGGGCTCGCTCCTTCACTCGGCCGTGATTTCCGAGCTTATTCTGTGCCCGAGAAGGGTCGAGCGCGCCCGGCCCTTCGCAGGCGGGGTACCTTGCGCTCGACCGCCTGGCTACGGGTAGCTAGCCGGACGAGACCGGCCAAGAGAGGGACTGCCCACGCGGTCCCGAGACCCCACGCGGTCCCGAGACCGGCGCGTCGGGTACCAGCAAACGATAGGAGGTCGTGACCTCTCGCAAACCCCGGATATGCCCGAACAGGTCGATCACCTCCAGGCCAGACCGGCGGTTGTAGGTGTGACACCCCAACGCTCCGGACCAAATGCGACCGACCGGGGTCTGGGCAAACTCCGACACGCCGAGCGCATCGATCTGGCAGAACGTCACCGCGCCGCCATAACCGCGCGCGCAGTCTTGGACCGGGCGTAGCGTGCGTCCGCCGTGTCGGATGACGGCGCCTGCGGGGCGGCTGAGCCTGGCATCGAGCAGGACGGGGTTGGCGGCATGGGGCATCCAAGACCCGGTCAGGCTCTCGGCACGGTAGAGGCTGAGGGCATCCCAGGACGTGGACCTCCACAGCCTTGGGCTGACGAAAAACCAAAAGCCGCCCGCATGGCAGAGCGGCGTGGTATCGTAGCCCTCAATGCCTTCCATGAGGCAGGCCTCCCGCGTCCACCGGTAAGGGAATTCCACTGCCCGGTAGAGGCTGACATTCCTGGCCGCCCCCGATTCGGGGATCATCCAGATCTGCCCATCCTGCTCGAACAGGAACGGGTACGAGAGGTGATGCGGTTCCTCCACGACGATCCGGGATGCGCCGGCGGTCCCGTCCCGGTTCACTGTCACGACCGCAATGCACCCCCGGTTCTTCGAGTAGAGGTACTGTTCGACAAAGATGAAATCCTGCCCCTGGTGCCGGAACGGGAACGGGTCGGCAAGATAGCTGTCGGCATTTCCGGTGAGCACCCGGAAGGTCGCTTCGCCTTTGTCGAGCAGGCTCGCCGATTCATCGAAGCGCCAGCCAATCCCCCACATCCTGCCGCCCCTCGCCAGGACGTCCAAAAGCCCGATCGCCTTCGATGCAACCGTGCCGGTCGCCCTTGCAAGCGCCGAAAATGCGCCAAGCGAAGGCACGGCCGTCCGTGAACCGGGGACACCGGACGCAGCTGAACCGGTTTCCTCGCGCAAGACTTTGAGGATCAGCAGCACAGCGCAGGAGAGGACGCTGTCGAGACTCGCTGAGAACACTCCACGGTCTACACTGGCCGGACGGGCCATCCACGGCCGCAACGGGCGCGCCGTGTCGTGCAGGTCGACGAGAAGGTCCTGATCATTCGCCACGGCCGCCATGACGCCGATCTCGCCGGGTACGCCGTTGAAGAGCGGCGTCAGCACGCGCAGCCCCGCCGGGCGCGTCTCCTCTCCGCTCAAATCGATCACCACGTCCACTTGGTCGGACGGAGGCGGCGGCAGGGACCGCAGCGCCGCCTCGACGGAGTCAGTGGCGCCGTTCCCGCGAAAGCCATAGACCAGTCGTTCGAGTTCGAGCAGCAGACGGCAGGTCAACGGCAGCGGGCGGCGACCGGCCGCCAAAGCGCAGGAGACCTCGTTGCCGGGCACTTCAGCAAGCGCTTCTGCCAGCCAGAGGTGCCACCGAAGTAGCCGCGATGGATCGAGACTCAGGCAAATGCGCATTGTTGTTCTGACCGCGGATTTCAAAAGGACGCCGGCTCACAGCTTGACGAGAACCGCCTGCGGCGATCCGCCTTACCAAGACTCCGCCGCGGGCCTGCGGGCCAGGGAGGTAGATGGAAAGCGATGGCGCGTGCCACAGCGCGAGAATACTTCCCACCTATTACTACCGCGGGGAATCGCCAATACGAGGAGCCGAACTCTTGGTTGGGAGCGATGTCTGACAGCACGGGTCTATACTCGAGCGACCGGAATCGGCCAAGCACCACTATGCCCGAACGACGCCCGGGCTGTGCGAGGTCAGAGGAGGTAATCCTTCGGGGCTGTTGCACTCGGCGCCCGGCGAGAGCCACATGCCCGGGTGATTGTCGGCTGGCAACGAGTGAAAAATAGGCTGCGCAACGCCGGACTGCGGGTGCTGGTGTGCGCGTTGCTGTCCGTTCCGGCAGTCGTGAGCGCCGCGGATGATCCGTCGGCAACGTCCTTCATCAAGACTTCCGGAACGAACTTCACCTTGGACGGCAGGCCGTTCTTCGTGACCGGCGTAAACAACCACTATCTGACCTACGGGTCGCCGGATGAGGTCACCCGCGTTCTCGATGACGCGGTGGCGATGGGCGCCAATGTGGTCCGCACCTTCCTCCAGCCGGTGATCGGGTCGCTCGACGGAAGCAAGCCTACGATCTGGGATTGGCGGCTTGAAGGCGAAGCCAGCAATCTCGCGGTCAAGGGCACGTACCTGCTCTACTGGGACCCGAGCCAAAACAGGATGGCGGTCAATGACGGCGCCGACGGCATGCAGAAGGTTGATTTCCTCATCGCCGAGGCCGGCAAGCGACGCCTGAGGCTGATCATCGCCGTCCTGGATTTCTGGGCCTTCACAGGCGGCGCCCAGCAGATGCGGGCCTGGTATGGGAGCCGGGACGCCCCAGGGGTGCAGAGCCAGTACAACACCGACCTCAGCAAAGAGAAGTCGGAGTTTTTCTTCCAGGATCCGCGCACGAAGCGCGACTACAGGACCTGGGTCAGCCACGTCGTGCAGCGAGTCAACCCGCTCACCGGGCTCGCCTACCGGGATGATCCGACCATCATGGCCTGGGAGCTAATGAACGAAGGCAATGCGCAGCCGGAGGCCTTACGATTGGCTTGGACCACCGAAATGACGGCCTACGTGAAGTCGCTCGATCCCAACCATCTCGTCACCTCAGGGCACGCTAACGTCGAGTCGAAGCTATCGGATCTGACGATCCCGACTCTCGATTTCGGGACCTGGCACGGCTACCCGCTCTACTACAAGCTCACCGTCCAGCAGTTCGACAGCTTGATCACCGAGTTCTGCCGGTTGGCAGTTCGCGCCGGAAAGCCGGTGCTTCTGGAGGAGTTCGGCTATGCCCGCTCCAATCAGAACTTTGCCCAGGCTTACGCGATGTGGCTCGACACGCTGACGCGCGAGCGCAACTGCGCCGGCTGGATGGTGTGGCGGCTGGTGTCGCGGCAGGACAGCGGACGCTATCCCGTCGACGAATATGACAAGTTCGATATTCACAACGACGGAGGTCCGCTCTGGAGCATCCTCAAAGCCGCCACGGCTCGGGCGACGCAGACACGCGAAACCAGCCCGGCCTCAGAAACCAGCCGGCAGTTGCCATGACCGAAGCCTCCGTCGTGATCTGCGCCGACACACTCGATCGCTGGGACGATTTGAACGCGGCCATCGCGTCGGTGCGCCGCCAGACCTGCCCGGCCCGCGAGATCATCCTCGTCGTCGACAACGATGAGGCGCTCTTGGAGCGCGCCCGGCGCGGGATCGAGGGTGTCGTCGTCACACCTAATACCAACGTGCGTGGACTGTGCGGAGGTCGCACGACGGGAGCCGGATTGGCGTCCGCGCCGGTCATGGCGTTTCTCGATGACGATGCGATCGCCGATGAGCGCTGGCTGGACGAGTTGCTGATGCCCTACGCCGACCCGCGCGTGCTTGGCGTCGGCGGCCGCCTCGAGCCTCTGTGGCGCAAACCTCGGCCCTCGTGGTTTCTTTATGCTGAGAACCGGCTTCCGGGTAAGCCGAATCCAGCGCGTGGAAGTCTGGCTTTTCAAAAACCAAGACCATCGCACCGTCTATCGAAGAGCTTGGGGCAGACATTGGCAGCTCAAGTCGGGAGAATTCCTAGATGCGTATTCTGATGCTTGCGCAATCCTGTACGCCGATTGGCGTTGGCCAGCGGGGCCACGTCCGGAACCTAAGTATCGGTCTCGCCCGCCGCGGTAATGACGTTGCCGTTGCCACAACCGGTCAGCCTGGATCGAAAACCGGGCAGACCGAGGATGGCGTCACCAGCGAACGCCAGCAGGTCCCGCGCCCCCCCACGATCTCGGTGATTATCTGTGCCTACACCGAGGACAGATGGGAGCTGATGCTTCAGTCGGTGGCCTCGGTTCAGGAGCAGACCTTGCAACCCTGTGAGATCATCGTTTGCATCGACCATAATGAGACCCTGTTCCACCGTTGTGCCGCGTACTGGGCTCACTTCGCCGCATCCACCCCTCCGATACGGGTGATCCAGAACAAGTACGACGGGCACCTGGGGTCGGCCCGAAACACGGCAGCCGAGATAGCTGCCGGAGACATTCTGGCGTTCTTGGATGACGATGCAGCGGCCGACAAGGACTGGCTCGGGATTCTCACCGACCCGTATCAGGATGAGCGCATCGGGGCCGTCGGCGGTCGTCCCATACCGGTTTTCAAGGCTGGCCGCCCGGCCTGGTTCCCTGTGCAGTTCGACTGGGTGTTCGGATGCGCTTATGACGGCCTTCCGACCAGCCGAGGCCCTTTGGCTCACCTCATAGGAGCCAACATGTCGGTGCGGCGGACCCTCCTCGAGCAGGTGGGAGGGTTCCACTCCGACAATCACGACGACATGGACATGTGCCACCGCGTGGCGCATATCAAGGGCAGTGAGGCGGTCATCTACGAACCGGCGGCGACCGTCCGCCACTTTGTACCCGCCTCACGGCCGACTTGGAAGTACTTCTGGCGCCGCTGCTTCTTCGTCAACAAGGGGAAGGTCGAGGCCTTTGCCCAGATGGGCGACGCCGCCACACTGGGTGCAGAGGCCCGCTTCGTCTGGTACGCGCTGACCAAGGGCGTACCGCGGGGGATTTCGCAAGCGGCCAAGGGTGACGCCCACGGGCTGGCCCGGTCCGCGGCGATAATCGCTGGCGTGGGGCTGGCCGCGGCAGGCCACGTCGCCGGCCGGATCGAGTTGGCGCGGCGATTGCGCCGGCAGGGCCAACAGGCAACCAAGCAGATGCTGGACACAGCCGCGCAGCCGGTGGGCGAGGGAAGTAAATGCCGTCTTCGATAATCATTGGTTCGGGTCCAGCTGCAGCCGCCGCCGTGTTGGCGCTGTCCGAGAAGCCAGACGAGAAGATAACCGTGTTCGATCCGGGCACCGTGCTGGACGCGGGGACGCAGGAGGTAATCTCCAGGCTGTCCAAGCTGCGTGTCGACGACTGGGATGAGGAGGACGTCCGCCGGGTCAGCCTGCAACCCAAGCAGGTCCAGTCCGATTCGCTGCCAGAAAAAAGAAGCTACGGATCCGATTTCCCGTTTGTCAACAAGGGCCAGCTCGACGGCGTGCACTGCGAGGGTAGAGTCAACTCAGCTGTCATCTCAAGCGCCTACGGGGGGTTTAGCAATGTCTGGGGGGCCCAGATCATGCCCTTCAGCGCCGCCACGTTCAGAAGATGGCCGTTCGACTTCTCGGACATGGAAGAGCACTACAGGACGATCCTGGGTCACATTCCTTTCGCTGGAGAGTCCGACGATCTCGAGGAGTGGTTCCCGCTCATCGGATCCCCGGACCCGCTTCCGCCCCTGGCACCGCGGACGCAGATGGTCCTGGCCAATTACGACCGGCACCGCGATCGTGTGCGCTCCACGGGAATAACCATAGGCCGCGCCCGGCTCGCCTTCTCAGCGCCCGGATGCCAGCCCTGCGGCCTATGCATGACTGGGTGCCCGCGGTCGCTGATCTTTTCGGCCTCGCACAGCTTCGATCGCTTCAGGCGCAGCGGGAGGATCGACTACCGCAGCGGGCTGCTCGCGGTGCGAGTCGACCAGGAGGGCGACACGGCCGTCGTACACGCCCGGGAGCTGTCCAGCGGCCGGATCCAGCGATTCACAGCCGACCGGGTCTTCGTGGGCTGCGGGCCAATCGGGACCACCCGGCTGATCCTGGGCTCGCTCGGATCGGACCAGCCGGTACATCTTTCGGAATCGGCTCAGTTCGTTCTTCCAATGATGTCCATGAAGCCGACCCCCGACCCACGTACAAGGCGCGAGTTCACACTCAACCAGTTCAACATGGTCATCGGCGAGGACGACGAGGGCTTCGATGTCTCACAAATTCACTTCTATCCGTTCAACCAGGCATACTACGATGCGCTGCCCGGCTTCCTCCAACATCCCGCCGCCGCCTTCGCGACGGATCGGCTCCTGAGCCGGTTGACGGTAGGCCTGGGCTACTTGCCGTCCTGGGCATCACCCAAGGTCCGGGTCACCGCCCAGATGTCCGCAGCTCCTGATGAGCTACCCCAGATCACCCTCACTTCGGAGGGCTTCAGCGAGGCCAAGGTCAAGGGCAAAGACGTGCCTCCGATGCTGCCTGACGTAATAAAGCGGATCCGCAGGGCGGCACCTTACCTTGATTTGTGGCCAGTCACACCGCAGATGTTGTGGTCGGGCGGGGCCAAGAGCTACCACTTTGGCGGCAGCTTTCCCCACGCCAGTGAGCGGAATACTGGGAGGGCGACGACAGACCGCCTCGGGCGGCTGGCGCGCTGGGACCGGATCCATCTTATCGACGGGTCGGTTTTCCCAAATGTTCCAGCTACTACCTTTACCCTGACTGTGATGGCCAATTCTCATCGCATCGCCTGCGAAGCGATGGAGCTGACGGGGTGAGGGTTTAATGCGGGTCGGTATCACCGGAGCCAACGGATATGTCGGGACTATCCTGCGTGCCGCCTTCGCCGAAGAAGGGCATGAGGTCATCGCGTTCGCCCGTTCGAACCGGGTGACCTCCGAATCTGCTGCCGCAATGGTCGGCATCGCCGAGTGGCGCCCATACGAGATCAAGCGCCCGCCATCGGGGGCCGCATTCAGCGACCTAGATGTGCTCATCCACGGTGCATGGGACCTGACTCTCGTCAGCGCCGGCGATGTGTGGGGTGTCAATGTGTCCGGCTCGCAGCAGCTCCTCCGCAATGCCGCCGACGCAGGGGTTCGCCGGGTTATTTTTATCTCCTCGATGTCCGCCTATAAGGGAACCCGACAGTTGTACGGCCAGGCGAAGCTGGCCTGCGAGCGCACCGCCAGCAGTCTGGGAGGTGTCTCCACCCGCCTCGGACTGGTGTACGGCCCCGGTTGGGGCGGGATGGCGGGCGCGCTCCGCAAGCTCACCAACCTGCCGGTCACACCTCTCATCGGGGCGCGCTCCCATCAGTTCACTGTGCATGAGGCGGACCTGGCAGCCGCCATGGTGCGTATTGCCGAGTCGGACATGCCCCTGCCGGAACCGGTAGGGCTGGCCAACCCCGAACCGGTGCCGTTCCGACGGCTCATGAAAGAGATCGCCGCGTCACAAGGCAGAACACTGCGCGCCGTCCCAGTGCCCTGGCAGCTTGTCAGTGGCGTCCTCAAGGCAGCTGAGGCCCTGCGTGTCCCCCTCCCCTTCCGATCCGACTCCATCCTTGGGCTCGTGCACCCGGCGGCAGAGGTTCCCGGTGTAGAGCGGCTCAAGCAACTCGGAATCGAGTTTCGGAGCTTCTCGCTGGACGGCGATCAACGTTGAAAGTATGCGAGATCCGCCCGGCCTTGCGGGTGACCGTAGCAGTTTGACGTTTTCCGGGGACCACTGTCAACTTTGCCTTCGTGAGCCTCCACGCACACAAAAGGTCAGTTCGCGCTGGACGAGTTTGAGTACCAGCCGAGACTACAAATTGCCACGTCGCTTCATGCTGAAGTATCAGCGCAAGAGGTCGTATGGGCATCTGCGCAAGCACCGTGGCGAGGTTCCGCGAATAGCGAATTCATGCGGTCGGCGCGATCGCAAGGAGCAAGCCGACCCGATCTCGGGAACACCCGACATTGCTGAAGATCGCCGGCGTCGAGCAAAATACGATACTGCAGCGTCTCGCCCTCGAGTCTCGCCATCTCCCTTGCTGCCACCACTTGGAGTCGGTTGTTCTGACGCCTAACACCACCTCAGCTAGTGAGGACCATCAGTGAGGCGCCGCCGAGTAAGCGCACCGACAGATCCTCTCCGGCAATAGTCCGGACAATGCGCCGTGCGGCGTTACCGAGGATGGCTGTCGTGGTTCGCCATTCGGGATGGATCAGCAGGATATCTTCCGTCCTAGTGTACTGTGCGTCAATAATCTTAAAGCCTGTGTCGCGCAGAGTCGCTAGAGCTGTTGCCTGATCAAAGTAATGCAGGTGACCGACCTCCTTGCGTTGCTTAAGGTGCTGACCGCGCAGAAGGCCGACAATACTGATATCGAGAGGAATATGAAACGCATAGTATTTTGAACGTCCTCTGAGCCTCCGAAGAAAGCCCATATAGTCATCTATGTGCTCGAAAACATCGATGCACAAAAGAAGATCGTAATTTTCGTTGGTTTGCAGGAAGTCGCCGCAGTGAAATCTTAGGTTTTTTCTTTCTCGCTGCTTCGCCAAATTTATAGCATAGGGAGCGATGTCGTAGCCGGTAGCCACTGAGTCACGGAAGATATCGTGTTGAAGAAGGGCATTCAGAACGCCTCCCGTCCCGCAACCTGTGTCGACGATTTTCTGGCAACTGATTTTGTTGGCGCGCACGATCTTGGCGATGTTCGCGGCCTTAACACCGCCATCTTCGTCATGCCAAGTCGGATTGGCAGCAGCATAGTCTTTTCCGGTATAGAGATCGTTACTTGAAATCATCTCTGCCCACATCAGTGCGCTTGAGTTGCCTCTTCGAATACTTCGACCTAACAATAGCTTTGTTGCTTTGAATGAAAACAACCAGCGATCGAAATCTCTGCATGGCCCCAATGCCAGTTCCAGAAGGGGAATCCTAAGTCGCTCCAGTTGATCGAATTTCACATTTTGAGAATGAACGGATCTTAGGACGGCATTGAGGTCGCTCCAGAGTTCTAGAGTTCCTCCCTTGCCCGGGCTGCACGTTAGGGACCGCGCACCTCAGAAAGTGGGCGCAACCGGATAAAAACAAAACAAATGTAACGACACCCTCGATCCAGTCAAGCCGCCGGCTGCGAAGCTTCCGGGGGAGGCACCTCAAGCACGCGGCCCATCTGAGGTAGCTCATAAGAAAGAACCAAACTCTTCACTCCACAGCGACGCTGCCGGTAGAATGTTGTCGCCGATCAGGGACAAGCGATGCCGCATTATCGCTGTGCGTCCTGAACGAAAACGGCCAATTCTGGGTGCGTCAATCTAGCCTGCATTGGGCTGCGCTCGATAACGGTGCCAGGTTCCATCTTCGATCATTGAAAGCGGATGATGCGGGACATCGCCGCCCCGTGCCGCCGGCGACGTCGCTCAGCAACACGTGTAGAGACTGGAGCGTAGTCAACGCCGCAACGGCGGACCTCGGCCAAGCGCATCTGCCGCGCAAACGGCACGGTCGAACATCGGGATCGGCAGCTCCAGCCATAGCTCCGACGGCTCGTCCGCCACGCAGCATCGCAAGACATCCCGGCCGTCCTTCTCGACGATCTCATATGCGAACGACCCGCTCGAACCACTGGCGCCCAAACCAGCGCAACATTTCAGCCGACGGACACGGTTTTTCGTAGGACGTCCGGAAGGCTGTTTCGGTGCGGCCGTTCGACACACCCCTACATTAGAAGGTGTTAATAAGTTTTCGCCCAGCCTCATTCTCGCCGCATATGGCAGGTTGGGTTACGTACATCGTCCTCGAGTGATCAACTCACGTAGATACAAGACGGTGCGTGAGTAAGCCAGAAAGCGGAAATACCAGCGCTTGACTTAGGGGTGTGGGCGTAATGAAAACAAAAAACAGGAACGACTAAGGATTCTACTGTGATTATACTAAACTGCAAGCCCGGCGATACTTCTGCCGGAACAGCTGCGCTCGACTTTTGTCCGGCTACGGCTCGATCCGTTGACCCCCTTGCGCCCGTCTGCAGCGACACCGTTTATGGTTTCGAGGACGAGGGCCTGATGAGCATTCCCGTCGACAAAACTCACCTTCTATGGCGAGTTCAACGTTAAGTTCGCTCGACAATAATGTCTGGGCGAGGACTTCCAAATCTCCGCTACTTTGAAATCCGTTCGCGGTGCCGAACTGCGAGCATGCGATATGTCGTGCGCCTTGGCGATGCGCGGCTGTTTTCAACGCCACAGAGGATCACTGAATGACTCTTTCCGCACCCGCAGGCTTTGCCTCTAGCGATCTCGTCTTCGAGGAAACCTTCTCCGGTACGGCGCTCGACAGCGACTGGAATACCTACATCACCAGCAATGCCGCCAACGGCTGGCCATGGAATAGCAATGGATCAGGAGGAAGCAACGCAGGCTCGCAGTATTATGCCGACTACGATGTGCCGAGCCAAGTGTCCGTGACCAACGGGCAGTTGGATCTCACGGCGATCAAGCAGCCCATCAGCGGCATAAATCAGGGGACGACACAGACATACCCGGTCACGTCCGGCGCGGTCAGCAGCTACGGCAACTTCGAATTCAATGGCGGCTATCTTCAGATCAGCATGAAGGCGCCGAGCGGCGATGGCGCATGGCCGGCCCTCTGGATGTTGCCCGGCGAAGGCGCCGGCAGCAGCGGCGACAATTTCGAGATCGATATACAGGAGGGTGGATTTACCGGTTCGGGGCCGGCAGACCAGATGTTCTCCTGGCACCTCCACTCGCCGTCAGGGTGGGTCGGCAACAGCATCGATACCGGCACCGACCTCACGGCCGGCTTCCACACGTATGGGATCAACTGGGTGCCCGGTGAATCGATCACCTGGTATCTCGATGGGCACCAGATGGCGCAAGTGACCAGCGCACAGGCCCCGATCCCGGATGAACCGATGGAATTGATCATGAATAATGGGGTCGCGAATTCGAACGCGGCCGGATGGCATACGACTCTCGATAGCTCGACCCCTTCGTCGATGCAGATGCAGATCGACGAGGTGCAGCTCTATCAAAAGGCAGGTAGCGGCGACACTGTAACGGGCGCGAACGTCACTCCCCCGACCACTGGCTCGACCGAGACTGGGACTGGGACCGGGACTGGGACCGAGACTGGGTCTGGGACTGTCCCTCCTTCCGGCGGCACCGGCGATGGCACCTTGTACGGCACCAGCGGCGCCGATGTACTTCAGGGAACTGGTGCCGACACGATGACAGGCTACCTCGGCAACGACGAATACTATGTCGACAACGCGGGCGACAAGGTGGTCGAGGCCTCTGGCCAAGGTCAAGACAGGGTGTGGGCCTCTGTGAGCTATGCGCTCTCAGCCGGCTCGTCGGTTGAAGTCCTTGGCACCACGAGGGACGCCGGCACCACGGCAATCAACCTGACCGGCAACGAGTTGGCCCAAACCATCCAGGGCAATGCCGGCGCCAACGTCATCAACGGCGGCGGCGGTGCCGATAAGTTGAGCGGCTTTGGCGGCAACGATGCGTTCGTTTTCAAAACCGCTCTTGGAGCCGGCAATATTGATAGGGTCACCGACTTCAACAAGTCCCAGGACAAAGTCCACCTCGACGACGCGATTTTTGCCGGGCTTAAGTTGGGAGGGCTTTCATCGGACGCTTTCTTTACCGGCAAGGCCGCGCATGATAGCTCCGACCACATCATCTACAACAGTTCGACTGGGGCGCTCTCGTTCGACAGCGACGGGATCGGCGGCGCAGCTCAAACACAGTTCGCCACCCTTTCTCCAGCTCTGTCGCTTACGGCAGGCGCATTCTTTGTGACCTGAAGGACCTACACGGGGAAACAACATCCCGCGAGGGTTCGCCGTGGCCAAACAAGGACTGGATAAGCAACACCTCAAAGCCATGATCCCGAACCGTAGGTCAGGGTAGCAAAAAGCGGGAGCCCGGTCTTCGGAGGAGATCATGCTCAAATAAAAGAGATGGAGTTCCATCCCGATGCAGGGATGGAACAGGCTCTAGTTGTGAGCTTTCTGTAGGTTGTCCATTCGGACCGAACCGAGGAGACTGGAGTTACCAAGCTTCAGCACTCACCGGACGGTCCGAATGAACATCCACAAGAATGCCCCTCTGACGTATGGTGTGTCGAAGCGAGCTGGCCTGCCGCGGCTGGGCGCGTGCTGGTCGATGGCGTCGATCCGGCGTCACCCCGCACATCTTCCGCCACACGGCCGCGACCCCGGCTGATGCAGCAAGGCTCGGACCCTTGGGCGGCCGCCGGCTTCCTCGGCATGACCGTCGAGATGCTGATCCAGACCTATAGCCACCATCACCCCGACTTCCAGGCGGATGCCGCCGAAGCGATCGTCTCCAAGGCGCGCTCGCGAAATCTACCGAAAAACGTCGTCCGAATGCCCGGGGCACAGAAGGCGAACGCTCCCGTCACTCCTCACATCCCCACAGATAAGCCGGAAAACAAAGGTGAACAGGAGCCGCCGCCGTGATGAGGAATGCCGGAAATCCGGGCTTTTGCTGGCCGACACGCTCGTTCGGGACGATGGGGTCGCAGGTTCAAATCCTGCCACTCCGACCAGAAAAAACAAATACTTAGCGTTTTCCCGAGATTCGCTCGCCACTGGCCGGCGGACTGACCAATGTTCCGCAGCTGGCGTGACGGATTCTTCCCGCGGCGGATCGCGTCGGCCCAACCGTCTTCAGTCCTTAAATTGCTAATGCGCCATAAGGATCGGCATCGGCGGATCTTCAAGCATCGAGATGGTGACGCCGCCGAAGATGCGCTCGCGCAACCGGGAATGACCATAGGCGCCCATCACCATCAGGTCGGCGGCGATGTCGACCGCGTGCCTGCGAAGCACGTCGACGACTGAATGGTTCAAGCTGGGCAGCCGGTCGACCGTGACATTCACGCCGTGCCGCGCGAGATAGGCAGCGGCGTCGGCTCCAGGTTCCGCCCCATGGTGGTATTCGTCCTCCACCGGATCGACCATGACGAGGTGCACCTCATCGGCGCCTGCCAGCATGTCGAGGGATTCGCGGACGGCACGCGATGATTCCAGACGGGCGTCCCAGGCGACCAGCACGCGTTTCGGCTTCAGTGTCGGCCGCGATCCCTGGGGGATGAGCAGCAAAGGCTTTCCCGACGAAAACAATGCGCCTTCGATCGTTTTGCTCTTCAGCGTTTCGTTGGCAAGCAACTCCGGTCCAAAAACCGTGATGTCGGCATAGCGGGCACGACGGCCGATGGTGTCGTCGGCCCAGCCGGCTTCCGGATATTCGCTGGAGACATCGGCCAAAGGCGCCCTGCCGGCGAGAAAAGCCGATACGGCAGTAGCTCGCTTCTTCAACAGATTCTCGTCGGACTGACGCGCCTCGAGCCAGGCTTCTGAAACCACCGCGGCATACTCTCCGACTGGTGGCGGCGCAGCAATGGCAACGACGAGAACAGCAAGATGCGCGCCGATTTCGTTGCACAGGTCGGCGGCGAGTTTGAGATCGTTGTCTCCCGTGTTCGGCCCGGTAACGGTAAGTATCGTCCTGAAAGCCATGGCGGCTGCTCCCGATTTTGCGTCAAAGTCCAATCGTCGTAATAGCGAGACAGCTCGGTGCGTTCCTTGCGCTGAGTGAAGAACGTCGCCGCGCATCATTCGATCCTTATTAACGCGCCCACGTGTGCCGGAACATGCGATCGGCGCCGGGAGAAGTCGCACTAGGGAACGCATCCGTGACTTGGCTGGTTATACCCAGACGCTGCGGCAGTAAGGGCCCGATGGCGCGGAATTTCAGCGAACACGCTCGTCGGATTCCAAAGGTTCGATACAAACCAAGAGGCATGCGATGATCGTCGAGGATCAGGAATCCGTGGCCGCGATGTTGATGGACCCTGCCGCGTATGGCGAGACCGGGCCGGTCCAAACGATCGAAACCCACATCTCGCGTATCTTCCTGGTTGGCCAGCGCGCCTACAAGATCAAGCGAGCCGTCAAGCTGCCCTATGTCGACTTCTCGACCCCGGTGCTGCGGCTCGCCGCTTGCGAGAAGGAGGTGGAGCTCAACTCCAAGACCGCGCCCGGCCTCTATCTGGGTGTGCGGCGCATCACGCGAGAGACTGGCGGCAAGCTCGCCTGCGACGGAAGCGGCAAACTGGTCGATGCAGCGATCGAGATGGTCCGCTTCGATCAGTCGAAGCTACTCGATCGAATGGCAATCGGTGGCGAACTGACGCCTGCGCTGATGACGGCGGTCGCGCGCATGATCGTGCGCTATCATCGCGGCGCGCCGGAGATCCACAACGGCAGTGGATTCTCGAACCTGTCAGGCGTGCTCGACATCAACGAAGCCGGCTTTGCCACCAGCAATGTTTTCGAGGGAGCCGAGATCAAGGCATTCACCGGGATTTTCCGCACCGCCCTCGCCCGTCATCGCGAACTGCTCGACCGGCGGGAATCCGCAGGCAAGATCCGGCGATGCCATGGCGATTTGCATCTGCGCAACATCTGTCTCTTCGATGGAGAGCCCCGCCTCTTCGATTGCATCGAATTCAACGACCAGATCGCCAGCATCGATGTGCTCTACGACCTGGCCTTCCTGCTGATGGACCTTTGGCATCGCGGCTTTCCGGAACTCGCCAACCTGGTGGTGAACCGCTATCTCGACGAAGCAGACGACGAGGACGGCTTCATTCTCTTGCCGTTCTTCATGGCGGTGCGGGCTGCCGTGCGCGCGCATGTCACCGCAACCCAGATCGAGGAAGGCGGTGCCGATTCCGGCGGGCTGATTGCCGAAGCCAGATCTTATTTCGAGCTTGCCCGAACACTTCTCCAGGCAAGGCCTCCTCGGCTGATCGCGATCGGCGGCTTGAGTGGTTCCGGCAAGACGGCCGTTGCCGAAGCACTCGCCGCACATGTCGGCGCGCCGCCCGGCGCGCGCATTATCGAGAGCGACCGCATCCGC